>JAJAZB010000418.1 GCA_026785975.1 Cytophagaceae bacterium
CCGATGGGCTGCGACGTGTGCTACACCAACCACGCCGAAGCCGACCAGGACGACATGGATGCCCTGCTGACGCTCCTCGGCTCGGCGGGTTGTACCTATTTTATGGGCGTACCCGGTGCCGACGATGTGATGCTTCACTACCAAAGCACCTCCTTCCACGACGCGCTGTACCTGCGCCAACTGCTTGGCCTGCGCCCCGCGCCGGAGTTTGAGGCGTGGTTGCTCCGCATGGGATCGATGGATAAAACGATGAACCTGCTGCCGGTGAAGGCGGGGCATCGGTTGTTGGGGGCGGTGGTGTAAGGATTTAACGGCCATGAGTAACGGCTCGCTGGTTTTAGAAATTTGTTTCGTTATTTGTAGTCGCTTTCGCAGCCTTCTCCCGTTTCAATTGCATGAAAATTCCTCGTAAAATTGACGACCGCCTGAAAGATGCCATCGTCAATGTCCAGTTCGTGCCAGGTATCCCGGCAGCGGCGGTTTGGGGCTATTTTCATCAGCTCTTCCAGCATGATCTGGCCGCTCTACCCGTATTCGTTCCGTTTCAGCGGCTCAATCTCGCTTTAGGAGGTATGCAAATTGAATCTCAGATGCCACCTCCATTCCTGACGCAGGATCAACGTTTTCGGATTGATCTCAGTGGTGAGGCTATTTCGTTCAATTTGCTTAGTGGCTATCCGGGCTGGGAAGAGTATAGACAAACATTGGAACGATTTTTATCACCACTATTTGCAAATAAACTCATCGGGCAGGTGCAACGCGTGGGAGTTCGGTACATCAGTCGCTTTGAAAACGTACGTATTTTTGACAAAATAAACGGCATCGTCCAACTTAACGTTGTTCCGTCCGACGCGCGAGGCCAGGTTCGGTTGGAATTTGAACGCTCTTCTTTTACTTCGGTTATCACCTTAGTTAGCGGCTTTCCCCCGGCTCCTGGCATGGAAGCCTCTTACTTTTCATTGATCGACATTGACATCATTAAAATCTACCCCGCCGATAACTCATTGACTTATGAAAACATATTCGACGACTTGGAAACCGCCCACAATTTGCAGAAAGATTCGTTTTTTTCGATCTTAAGCGAGCCGTTTATCGAAGAACTTAATCCTGAATATTAATATGCTGGCCCCCCTCCCCGACCTACCAATGGGCTACGCTCAATCAGGCAGAGCCCACTATCCAACGGTTATCAGTACACCTCCACCCAAAAATTCTATTTACGGTGGGCCGAACGGCCTGCACCCCGACCGGTTTGGCCTTATTCCGATGGATGTATTCAGCCACCATGCCCTGGAGGAACGCATCCGAAGTGAAGTCTTTTACGAAGCGATTGAACTATCAAAAAAGGCAGAGGCGGTTCTTGCGAGTTTTGACCACTCCGATTCAAAAGAATTTTTGGAAGGGACTGGTATACTTTTTACATTTTTGATTTTTAATCGAGTAAATAAGGTAACCTTCGAGCGCACGACGGATGGTAGTCTTTTGGCTCATGGAAAAGCGAATGGCCTTGATGTAATGATGGAAATCTTCTTCGATTCGGACGAAAGTCGGGGCTACGAAGTGTTTCTCAACGTGTATGATGGCCCACGCCAGGTACTTACTTTGACCGGCGCAATCGAAAAAATACTGGTTCGCTACCGCGAAACCATTGATTCGTTGACCTATTCCGCACAGTAATCGTTTCGTTTGCATGGAGGGATATCCCGATTGCCTGTTGCCTCAACCTCACTATCGTCAAATCCAGTTTACAAACCGTCAGCGAAATCGTTTCCTGGCGGTTTTTACTGAGTTAAAAGAGAGTTTTGACGAAGAGGGTCGCCTCAAAACAAGTATTCTTCCTGAGCCTTCCGAGCGATTTCACGATTTTTCAACTTATCTGCTCGGCGTATTTCAGTCGGATGATCTCGAATGGCAGTGGTTAAACCCAGGAGTCAATTTCCAGTACTTTGCCCAGCAGGAATGGCGGGAAGGTTCTTCCGTTTCAAGACCGATTATCGGTAGGGATGTGGTTCGGAATTCTGAACGAGGTCGCTTTTTTTGGCGACTGACGGATTTAAATGGGGTAGAATTGCGAGCTACCGACCTCGACGGCGATGGAAAGCAATTAACCTTTACCGGACGGGTAATTCACACCCCAATGAACGGAAATTTTTGGCACTGCTCCGTGCGCTGGTTTTTAGGAGAATTGGATTCTAAGCAGTTGCCAGGAAAGATGTTTAGCCGTTTTATGAAATCAACCGCAAGAGCTTTCTTACGGCAAAATGCGCTTCGCAACGAGCCAACTTACCAGGCACTTGACCCTGAAGATTACACAATAACCCGAGTAAATTAAGGTCGGTTTCTCAGCGGGCCTTTTTTGTTTAATGGTATTCTAATCAACCCTGGACAGGTCATTGAAGCAAACGATCCAGTTTAGCAGATTTTCAAAACCTACCCGCCAAATCATGAAGCCCAACCCATTGCTTACTTTTGTGATTTGTTTTTTTAGTCTTGATACTGCCGCCCAGGAAAAGCCTCTTTTCGCCAAAAAACCAACCTACGGCACCCTGGCTGAACGCTAGGAACCGGATTCCACGACCCGAAAAGGTACGTTTCTGATTACCCCGTACAAACCCATTTTCCTGACGGCGGGCCGGTGGTCGAACAACCCCAACGAACGGCCGACCAGCGAAAACCCCGCGTATTCGCTGCCCTTTCGGGTGGATTAGGGGAATTACGAGGCCAATTTTCAACTCAGCCTGAAGGTGAAGGTGTTGCAGGAAATCTTCGGGAAACGCGGGGATTTATGGATTGGCTACACCCAGAAAGCGCACTGGTAATTGTACAACATCCGCTATTCCCGGCCCTTCCGCGAACTCAACTACGAACCCGAAATCATCCTCAACTTCCCTACTAACTTTCCGCTGCTCGGCTTCCGCACCCGAATGCTGGGCCTGGCCTTCAACCACCAGTCGAATGGCCGGATTTTGCCGCTCTCGCGGAGTTGGAACCGCCTCATGGCCCACGCCGGGTTTGAGCGCAACCGCTGGAGGGTGCTGCTCCGCGGCTGGTACCGCCTGCCGGACGAGGAGGATGAAAACCCCGCCATCACCGACCACGTCGGGCGGGCGGATGCGGTGATCATTTACAAAAATGGGCGGAGTTTGGTTTCGTTGCTGGGTAGCCATTCGTTGCGCGGCGGAGCGCAAAACCGGGGGCAGGTGCAGTTCGACTACACGTACCGGATTTCGGGAAACCTGAAAATGAACCTCCAGATGCTGAACGGCTACGGCGAAACGCTCGTCGATTACAACCACAAGCAGACGACGATTGGCATTAGTGTTTCGTTGGTGGAGTGGTTGTAGGGCTGGCGGCATTTTCAGTTTGGCGGAAATTCTCGTTTCCCTTCCTGATGGCCAAAACCCAACTCTCATCTAAACGGGGCGTCTTACCAGAAATTATTTAAAGGGTTTTGGCGCTGATTATCATTTATTTACCTTGATTGCAAATTCATTCGATGATCAGTAGAACCCTCACTCCGGGCTAACCTTTCCCATTATTTTCCATGCAAAAAAATATCGTTTACGGGAGTATTACGGCGGGCGGTAATGTCCACATCGGCGATAAGATTTATCTGATCGAACGGGATTACTCCCAAATCCTCTTTCTGCGCATCGAAAAAGGCACGGCTGACTACGAGGCGATGCTCTGGGTGAAATCCCAGGAGGGGACCCCACAGGCTTTGTTTAAAGAAAAGGTTCAGCTACCCGTTCCCCAGGAACTCTTCAATCAGGCCGATGATCTGCTGCACCGGCGACGGGGAACACACCCAGCTCCGCGCCGGGGTGCTGTCGTCGTCGACTCGCCCCAGGTAAGTGAGCAGGTGCTCTCGGAAACGCTTTACCAGACCTTTTTCTCGGGCGACATCGGCCAGGTGTGCCGGGACTTTCTCGACTTGTTGCAAGCCCATAAGATTAAAGACTTACTCTTGGTCATTTCCACCGAGGAGGAACGCATTCAAAATCTGCCCTGGGAAGTGGTTCTGCCCAAATTTGCCCTTTCCGGGGACCCCAACTTGCCCAAAAATAACTTTGGGATTATCCGCAGTCGCGAAAAAACCTTAGACAGTTTCAACCTACAGGGGCCAATTGCCGAGGCGGCTCCCCTGAAAATGCTCTTCATTCCGGCGCTGCCCGAAAACCTGCCTGATCGGAGTAAGATGCTGGAGATTGAAGACGAGCAGCGCCGCATCATCGAAGCGGTACGCAAGCTGGAGGCTACGGGCAATAAGCAACCTAAGTTGGTCATGGAGATTCTGGACTGTGCCAACCTGGAGGAAATTGTAGAGGCGTTGCGTTTACGCAGCCACGACATTGTCCACATCAGTGGGCACGGAGCCTTTGTGGATGCAACCAAACAGGGGATACTTTACCTGGAAGATGAAGAAGGCGATGAGCTTCAAATGGAGGGGCGGGAACTGGGTTTAGCGCTACGTGATTTTTCCTCCATTAAAGTGGTGGTGCTTAATGCCTGCGAAACCGCCGTGGGGGGATCTCAGGGTAGTACCGCTGAGCAAATTGCCGCTACCGGTTTACCCGCCGTGCTGGCCATGCGGTATTCGGTGACCGATCAGGCCGCCCGGCTGTTTACCGAAACTTTTTACGAGCGGCTGGCCTACGGGGACACCCTGACCAAAGCCATGCACGACGCCCGGCAGGTATTATGGCAGTTTGTGCACCAGCGGCGCAAGGAGGCACCCCAGGTGATTACTCCGGCTGAGTGGGTCAAAGCGGTACTCTACCATAACCAATGGATAGGTTCGCTGATTAAAACCGATTCCTACCAGCAACAAACCCACGATCGCTTTTACCCACAAGAGGTTTTTATCAAAGGCAAGCATACCCGGCTCATCGGGAAGGGCTTCATCGGGCGCAAACGGATATTGATTCAATTGCGACAGTACTTCAGGCAGAACCAGCACGTTTGCCTGCACGGGCAGGGTGGGCTGGGCAAAACCACAACCGCTGAGGCGTTCGCGGATCTGTAC
>JAJAZB010000419.1 GCA_026785975.1 Cytophagaceae bacterium
GAGTCGAATTCGTCAGCCCGTGGAATCGTTGTTCAATTGGCTTATTGAGAAAACGGCCATTGAGCAAGCCTCGAGGGTTCGCTCCGAGAAAGGGCTGATTTTACATTGTCTTGGTCGGCTGGCGGCCGCCCTTTATATTATGCTGGTCAACCCTTGATTCGCATAGCTTATGGCTTACAATCCTTAGTCCTTCAACTCCGTCAGGCTGGTGATGTGGGAACTTTTAAACACATCGCCGATGCGGTTGACAAACGTGATCAGGATGAGTACACTCGTGAACAAATCGAGCAGAATGCCGTAGTTGACGATCATCGGCAACTCACTACCCAGGGCCAGTGAAAGCAGAAAAATACCGTTTTCAATGACCATGTACCCGATCAGGTGCGTGACAATGGATTTGCGCGAAACGATGAGAAAAAGTCCGGTTAGCAACGAAGAAATCGAGGCGGTGAAGTAGGTGACTTTCAGTTGGGTATCGTGCAACTGATAGGCCACCACGAAACTCCCAATCACGAAGCCAATCACAATAAAAACCGAGTAGAAATTGGACACCCCCGGCTCAATTTCGTGTTTCAACCCGTTGCGTTTGATGGCCCGGCTGGTGAAATACGGCACCAGAATGGACTTAAAAATGAGCGTTTCCAACAAAATAAAAAGCAGATTGAACGGGTCGATTTCGGCCAATTCGAGGAAAGCAATACCAAAAAGCAACACGCCCTGCACCACGATGACCCGGATGTACGTATCGAGTCGCCCGGCCACCGCCAGGTAGGTGAGCGTCATGGTGAAAATAATAATCAGTAGGTTAAGCATGATTTATGGCTCCGTCAGGAAGCAGGGGCTTTTTTTACAGTGAAAACTTATTCATCATAATCAGCACCCCGAAAAAAATCAGGATGGCCAGACTCGTCAGCACGAAGACGCCCTGCGGGTTGCTTTTCATGCGGTTGCGGGCGCGGAACGATTCGAGCAGTCCGGCCAGCACCGCAAAGGCGGCCTGAACGACGAAAAACACGAGGATGGCCAACGGTGCCGGAAGGGTCGGAGGCAGAAAAAAGTTGGCGATGAGCGTACCGTACATGACAAACTTGAGCGAGTTGCCGTACAGAATCATCCCGAGGTCGAAGCCGCTGTTGTCGAGAATCATCACCTCGTGAACCATCGTGAGTTCGAGGTGCGTCTTGGGGTCGTCGAAGGGCAGGCGGCTGTTTTCGACCATCGCAATCTGCACGAGCAAATACGTAGCAATGGCCGCCAGCAGGTAGCTTTCGTAGGTACCAAAGTGAATATTCTGGTAAATGTCTTGGAAGGTCGTATGGCCCGTGAGCATCGCAAACGACCCCAGCAACACGAAAAACGCCGGTTCAGCGAGCATCGAATAGAGGGCCTCGCGGTTGGCCCCCATGCCCTCGAAGCTACTGCCCGTATCGAGGGCGCCGATGATGGCAAAAAACTTACCCAGCGCCAGGATGTAGGCGAAGAAAATAAAGTCGCCTTCAAACGAGAGCAGCCCCGAAAATGGACCCAGCGGCAGCAGCAGAATGGCGCAGACGATGGCGGCAAAATACACCGAGGGGGCCAGTTTGAAGATAAAACTGGTGTCGGTGGAATAAACCGTGCTTTTTTTCAAAAGCCGCAAAATATCGTTGATGGGCTGCACCAGGCTCGCCCCTCTCCGGCCCGACGATACCGCTTTCGTCTGGTTGAGAATCCCGACGAAGAAAATGGACGCAATGAAAATTAGCAGGATTGGTAGCATACGCTTTTTCGTTGGGGAACTCTGTTTTTTATCAGCAATTCCCACTTTGGAAGTTGTAAGTCTCTGATTATCAACATAAATTAAATTGTATTATTCCGCGTTTTTCTAATTGCTTGATTGTTAAGTAATTACGAAGCATTTTTCAATTTTCAAGGCACTGATAATCAAGCAATTAATCAAAGTGGGAATCGCTGTTAACCAAGTAGATAAGACCCGCGTATTCAAATCTCCTTTCTTTTTTATGCGTCTCCTACGTCAACTCGTCATGTATTCTGTTTGGGCTGTTTTTGTCGCCTTTCAGTTTGCAGTTACACCCACTCTGGCTCAGACCAAACACGCCCTCATCATCGCCATTGGCGATTACCCGAATGGAACCGGTACGAACAAGGGGACAACCGATTGGCCGGATATCAATTCGGCTAATGATGTCCCGCTTATCCGGGAGTCGCTGCGAAAGCAGGGCTTTACCGATATTGTTGTACTACGGGATACACAAGCAACCAGAAACGGTATCCTGGCGGCTCTTGATGCGCTAAAAGAGCGTTGCCAGAAAGGCGACATCGTGGTGATTCATTTCTCAAGTCATGGGCAACAAATTGACGATAACAACAATGACGAACTCGATGCCCTCGATGAAGCCATTGTGTGTTATGGAGCACCAGATGATGCCGCTGGACGATTTGCCAACTATGACGGAAGTCAGCACTTGCGCGATGAAGATCTGGGTCAACAAATTGACCAGATTCGTGTACGATTAGAGGCCAGTGGTGATGTCTTGCTGATTGCCGATGCCTGTCACTCCGGCACGATTATGCGGGGTAATGGTGGTTCATTTCTGGTAAGGGGAAACAAAAGCCCAATGCACCTGGCAGGTTATAAAAACCGAACGGGCAGCCGGGTCGCGCAAAAACCCCGACCTTTTTTAGGATCGACCAATACCCAATCGACCAGCCAAACCGGAATGGCTTCGTATGTGGTCATCTCAGCCGCCAGAGCTGATGAAGCCAATCAGGAATGTATAACAGCCGCTAAACAGCCGGCTGGCTCCCTCTCGTATGCTTTTTCCCGAGCCATGGCCAATCTTCGTCCGGGCGAGACCTACCGGTTATTATTTAACCAGATTGTCACGGAGTTACAGCGAATGGAAAAAAGCCAGCACCCCGAAGTTGAAGGAACTGTAGATCGGCAGTTGTTTGGCGGGCAGATAGTCGATCAAAAATCGTACTATGCCATCAGTACCCTGGCTGAAACCCGGCTCCAATTGACCATTGCTGCTGGTCAGTTAGAAATGATTTATCCGGGCACAACCGTCAGTATTTGTCCGGCTGGAACTAAAAATCCAGCTACGGCAACGCAGGCTGTTTCTGGTACCGTAACCGCCAGTACGTTATTTGCAACGACCATTAACCTGGCAAAGCCACTTCCCGCAGGTCTTGAGAGCGAATACTGGGTATTTCTCCGAGAACGGGCTTTTGGTGACCTTACCGTTCGGGTTAGTCTCGACAGTCTGAAACACCCAGCCTCGCTCCAACAGATAAAAGGCGCATTGACAAACCTACCCCTGGTGAAATTTGACCAACAAGAACCTGACCTGCTGATTTGTCAGCGCGATTCAGCAGGATTTGTCCAAGTGGTTGTGAGACGTACGTCCGACGGAACCGTTTATGGCAACCCTATCCGAATGTACACACAAGAGGGTGCAGAAAAGGTTAGCACCCGAATTCAGGATTATGTACAGGCCAAGTTTCTGCAAAATTTCAACCCATCTTACCCCGACATTGACGTTCGGATGGAGTTGCTACCCAACAAGGCACAGAGCCAAAATGCAAACGATACAACCAGTCGTGAGCCGTTTATGCAGAATGGATTACTTGCAGTGCCGCCGGGTTGGGTTTCCGTGCGTGTCACTAACGTAGGGAAACACCCCGCCTATTTTTCCATAATCGACATTCAACCGGATGGGATTGTATCGGTTGTTTTTCCCCGGCCTAAGTCGGATGACTCGCCCAACGACTACCGAATTGAATCAGGCAAAAGCTTTATCATTCCGAGTCGGGTGAAGATTTCTCCGCCTTATGGAAGCGAAACGTTTAAACTGCTGGCATCACTCGAAAAATTTGACCTCCGTAACGTTATCAAAATGCGCGAACGGGGGGATTCGGAGGTACGGGGCGTAACTAATGTGCTGGAAAAGGTATTTGGCCGAGCCCAGGTCGTAGCGCGGACACGCGGTGGAGAAGGCGAATCCGGTTTTCCGGAAACCACCATAGGTTCGTTTAGCTATCCCTTTTTGATTGTTCCCGCAAAACGGTGATACGTCAAACTGTTTTGTCCTGCCAAAATCAGGTGATTATAGCCGGAAACTAAACTGCCCGAAAAAGCCGCGCATAGACTCAACTGGCGCGGCTTTTTCAAACCATGATTTTTTCAGTACAGCTAAGTCTTTTTCAGTTCAACCGTGTGCAAAAGACGCCAAATGAAAAGCTAACCAGCTATTTACAAAATTTATTTGCGGATGAATGTCCTAAAAGCATTACCAGCGTTTTGAGATAAGTCACACTCCAGATCTGACCGAAGACTATCTATACTCCAGGAGTTGGCAGCAATGGATTCAACGAAGGCCAGCGTGTCGTGATGAATCTAGGCTGAAGCACTAAGTGTATCGATACAGGTAGTCAGAAAATTCATGCGATCGTTGACAGGCATATGTTACAAGGCTCTTCATCACTTTTGGTGATTGCGTACTTTTAGGGGATGTTCTCCACTTACTCCTCCCCCCTGCCTTCGTTGACGTGTCAACAGGTCAACTACGTGGGTCAGCAACTCATAGTCTCCCTGAACAGCATCGCCACTCAAGCCCACTGCACACTCTGTGGCCAGCTTAGTCAACGCATGCATTCCCGCTATAGCCGACGACTTAGTGATCTGCCGGGCCAAACCTGCATCTGGCAAATCAAAGCCAGTAAGTTCTTTTGCGACAACGCCAACTGTCATCGGCGCATCTTCACGCAGCGTTTTAATGACCATGTTCAGCCGCCCGCTGGCTCAATCGCTGTCAACTACAACTTGAACAAATCGGCCTACCTGCTGGCGGGCGTTCGGGCAGCACGATGGCCAAACTCTTTGGTCTGCTCGTTAGTGGAACCACCTTGCTGTCGTCGGCGAAGGTGCGCACGTCGGGCAGTTGGGCCAGGGCTTCGTCGTACTGCTGGCGCGTGATGAGGAAGTGGGCGTTACCCATGTTTTGGGGGAGTGAGGGGGTGGGGTTGCCCGACGAAGTTGCGAAAAAATCCGACTGAAAAAACAAGGGCTATGTTATTTTTATATGATACTTGCTTGACAAGTAAAATAGTTTGCGCCTACCTTACCGCCCTGAATGCAATTTAAGCCCATGATGCCATGCTGATAACTGAAATAGAACGTGACGAGGTGGAACTGTATCCGGTGGCGGGGGGGCACCTGCTGGTGCTGCCCATGTACGCCCTGGGCGTGGAATGCGGGGGCAGTACGACGGGGTTTGCCTCGCCCGCCGATGATTACATCGAGACGCACCTGGACCTGAACCACTACCACGACATCAAGCGGCACGCGTGTTTTCTGGTCAGGGCGTTTGGCGACTCGATGAGCGACGCGGGCATCCAGGAAAACGACCTGCTCATTGTGGACACCGGCCTGGACTACCGCGAAAACGACATCGTCGTGTGCAGCATCAATGGCAGCTACAAGGCGAAGGTGATTCGGCGGGAGGAGGAAAAACTCTACCTGGTGTCGCGCAACCCGCAGTTTGCGCCCATCGAGATCAGTGAATTCGACGACGTGCGCGTATTCGGGGTGGTGAAGGGTTTCAGCCGTAATTTCCGGAAATAATGGCCCAGTGGTTTGCCCTCGTCGATTGCAACAATTTCTACTGCTCGTGCGAGCAGACGTTCGACCCGTCGGCGGTGGGCCGGCCGGTGGTGGTGCTCAGCAACAACGACGGGAACGTGATCAGCCGGAGTGCGGAGGCCAAAGCCCTGGGCATCAAGATGGGCGCGCCGACGTTTTCGGTGCGGGAGCTGATGGCCGAGCACAACATCAAGATGTACAGCAGCAATTACACGCTCTACGGGGATATGTCGGCGCGGGTGATGAACTCGCTGGCCGAACTGTGCCCAGTGGTGGAAGTGTACAGCATCGACGAGGCGTTTGTGGACCTGAGCATTTTCCCGGTCGGTGAACTGGTGCCGTTTGCCCAGAACGTGCGGCATTTGGTCAGGAAGTGGACGAAAATACCGACCTGCGTGGGGATTGCCCCGACCAAAACGCTGGCAAAAATTGCGAACAAACTGGCCAAAAAAGAAGCTGTTCACAATGGCGTGTTTGCCATTACCGACGAGGCCACGCGCCGCGAAGTACTGGGCCGGTTTGACATTGCCGACGTGTGGGGCATTGGTCACCAGCACCAGAAGCGGATGCACACCGAGGGCGTAAAAACGGCCCTGGACCTGGCCGAAAAGCCCGACTGGTGGGTGAAGGGGGTATTTGGGACGGTGGTGGCCGACCGGATGGTGCGCGAGCTGCGCGGGGAGGCCTGCATCGGGATGCTGGAACCGGGGGCGACGTCGAAGAACATCTGTTGCAGCCGGTCGTTTGGGCTGCACCTGAACACGGTGGAGCTGGTGAGCGA
>JAJAZB010000420.1 GCA_026785975.1 Cytophagaceae bacterium
ATTGAAGCTTGAATTATCAGACCCCTACTCAACAAGAATCTTATTTTTACACCTCCCCGATGGCTGTCTGAGAAAAATCTCCAGTGTACTGTTGCAAGCCCGATG
This sequence comes from Cytophagaceae bacterium, assembly GCA_026785975.1. GTDB lineage: Bacteria > Bacteroidota > Bacteroidia > Cytophagales > Spirosomataceae > JAJAZB01. The sequence continues at coordinate 106 of JAJAZB010000420.1, forward strand.
GACACAAACTTCACGTTGGCCTGTTGAGCCAGACTATTCAGCACCTGTCGGACATCGGCCCCTTCGACCTGAATCGACACTTCGCGGCTCAGAATTTCCTGGGCGTGGGCGTCGTAGGCCAGGGCCAAGCCGCAACACAGCACCGACAGCAGCAGTTGAGTGACTGTAACCCGCATGATTTTCCGCAGCAGCGTTTGGGTGAGTACTGGTTTTTTCATTAGTTTACTTTGCTTTTGTTTAGGAATGGGCAAAAACCAGCCCCAACATCGACCGATGCGCTCAAGAACCATTCAGGATGCGGGGTCATTCAGAACTGACGGTGCTCGTAACACCGTCAGTTTGTTTTTTGGCTACTTCGAGCAACCTTCGCCGTTGATGAAAATGACCGTTCCCCGCTGTTCGTAGGTGGCATTCACCGACTTACAGATAAGGTCGATCTGGGTACGAAACGGTAATTCCGATAAGTCAGCGGTAATCACGCAATGCTCCAGATTCTTGTTTTCGACCACAATTTCCAGCCCGAAGGCGTGCTCGATCTCGCGCAGCACATCGGGTAGGGGCGTGTCGCTGAACACCACCGGACGGGCCATTGCGGGCGATTGAATCAGTACGGGATTTTCGACAACGCCCGGCACCATTTTTCGCGACGTTTTATCGAACACAACCCGCTGGTTGGGCGTCAGAATCACCCCATTTCGGGTTTGTTGCGGTTTACGGGTGGCATTTTCGTACACCGACACCCGGCCTGTAACCACCCGCACTTCGATGGAGGGCGTGTGCTCGTAGGAGCGAACGGTAAAACTTGTGCCCAGTACTTCCGTGACCAACTCGCCGGTGTGGACAACGAAGGGCTTGGTTGGGTTTTTTCGGACGTTGAAAAAAGCCTCCCCCTCCAGCAAGACCGACCGGGTTTTGTCGCCGAAGTGTTCGGGATAACTAATGCTACTGTTCACTTTCAGCAGCACCAGACTGCCATCTTCCAGCGTAACCCGGCGGGGTTTGTCGGAGGTATTTCTGATCTGAATGACTCCTTTGGGCAGTACCGCCGCTACGCCGGGCCGACGGGATTGTACGGGCTGCCGGTACATAAATACGCCAATGCCCAACAGCAACAGCACCGTAGCGGCCACACTCCAGGGAATCCACAGCGGGCGGGCGATGGTCACGGGCGCAATCGTATTCCGGCGAAGCCGGTTCCAGATCCGCTTTTCGGTCTGCTCATGTTCGGCGAAATTGTCCGGCTTTGCGTGCGGTAAAAGCATCTTTTCCGACCACGCCTGAAGCAGCTCTTGTTCCTCGTCGGTACACGCGCCCGCCCGGTATTTTTCCAGCAGGACGTTGAATTGGTGCTGATTCATAGATGCTCAATTGTCCGACTGAAAGGCCCGGAGTTGTTCCCGCAGTACTTTCAGCGATTTAGTGATGTGATACTCCACGGCTTTCTCCGACAGACTCATGTGCCGGGCGATGTCGCGCACGGACTGATTCTCGAAGCGGCTGAGTTTAAAAATCTCCACCGACTTTTCGGGTAGTTTTTGCATGGCCTCCTCCACGGCTTTCGACAGGTCGGTGAAGTAAATGGCTTCGTCAGTCACCATCGACTGCTGGAGTTCGCTGAAAATGAGGTATTCCTGAAATTTTCGATGCGTAATTTTTGACTTTATATAATTGATAGTCAAGTACTTGATTGATACGACCAGGTAGGTGCTGAGATTTCGCACCACCGCCTGTTGCCGCCGGTTCCAGAGTTGCTCGAAGAGATCATGCACCAATTCTTCGGCTTCTTCGCGGGTGCCGGTTTCGTGGTAAGCAATCCCGAAGAGTTTGTACCAGTAGCGACGGTAGATTTCCTCGAAAGCGTGGGGGTTGCTTTCGAGGAGACCAGCCAATAGTTCGTCGTCGCTGTGGTGGGTGTAGGTCATCGGGCTTAGCTGGAGTGCAGTTCATGTATAGTCAAACACGTCAGCAAAATCCCTAAATATTTTTAAAAAATAATTATACAATTATATTCTTAGGACTTTCGCTTAGCCTCACCTTGAGCGAAAGTCCTAATTCCAGGTTTCGAACTGAAAGTAGGGCCGTTGCGGCGGGCATTGAACAAGTTAAAAACACCGCCCTGAAGCATTTATCAAACCGTCAGGCAAACCGGCTTTGCACCTTGTTTCATCAAACCGGGATCAGGTCTGACTGCTGTTAAAATGCCTCCCCGGTTCGTTGGAAAAACACCTGAATTAAATAATTAGGCAGAATTATTCACTTTCGGGTGATACTCTTACTCCGACGCGCAGTCCCTACGATACGGAGCAAGGTGCTGACCTTCAGGTTTTTAGAAATATATATTCTTTCACCCGAAAGGGAATAAGTAAAAACACTTCGAACAACTTGACAGATTACTCGAACCAGCTAGGCGGTTGAGTGGAATTAGGTTTACTTGCGTCAACCGTCACTTGATCCCCTAAACTCCATGCCCACCACCTCGCCCACGGTTCTCGTTGCTCACCGGGACGTTTCCTCCGCCTCGCTCCCCGGCGCACCGGTGATGAGTATGCTGTTTTTTGTGCTTGCTTTTTCTCTGAGCCACCTCTCATTTGCTCAAAATAGCCAGTCGGACTTCAACGAATCCGTTTCGATTCATGCGGGAATGGCTAAGCACGGAACCGGTGATTTGTCTGGATTTTTGGTGAATGTCGAATATCAAAAACGGTTCAAGAAAAAAGTGTTTTGGTACCTGGCTTTTGGTAGTACTTTACACGATGGATATTTTCCACTTTACTACAAAGAACTAAACGGTGATCCAATCGACGGCTCAATCCGCCACACGACGGGAGGCGTACAACTTACCGGCGGTGTGGGGTTAAACTTCGTAAAAACCAGAAGGCACGAGTTGGGTATTCAGGCGGGTACTTTAGTTCGATATCAATCTTCCTCGTATTTCGATGATTTGGCCATTTATCATCCAATCGTAACAACGTTTCCGTATCCGGCTATTGTCTTTAGAAATCGTACGCCACAACGAACGCTTGCTGTCGGTGGCATGGGCCGACTTTTCTACAACTTTTCATTGACCAATCATTTCTTCATCGGGTTGAACGCGGGCTTGCAAGGGGATACCAATGGTGATGTAATCACTCAGTTTTTATTGACGGCAGGAAGAAAATTTTAGAACAATACCGGGTGGTCGGGGCCGTGAAAAAACAGGCTAAGTAATTATTTATCAGTACTTACCAGTTTTCAATTCAAAACCGAATCTTTCGGCACGGCAGGTTTGGGTTTCAACCCGTCCAGAAATTTATCCCTTCGCTGATTTAAAAATTCCTTGGCCCGGTTTTCGGCGTCCCGTTTTTTGGCGTTCAAAACCGCGTTCAGGCTATCCCGGAGGGCCTTCGTTCTCGCTTGGGCCTGTTCTTGAGCCTGTGCTTTCACGTCCTCTAATTTACTGCGCACCTGCCCCGTAATCGTCTCCTTCAGGTTTTTGGCCGTGCTGCTCCCATCGAAGGCCAACTGGGGATTTTTGAACGTACCACCCAACTTCAGATCAAATTTCACCCGGTCTACATTCAAGGGTAGTTTGCCCGTCCAGTTGGCGAAGGTTTGGTTGAAGGCTGTGCCGACCTTGCCCGAGGGGACGTCGAACTGCAACCGGTAGTCGACCGCTCCGTCGAAGCCGTTGCCACCGCTGATGGTGATTTTGTACGGATCAAAATTCAGGTCGAAGGGCTGAAACTTCACTTTGCCGTTGTCGATCTCGGTCGTCATCAGCACATTTTTCAGCCGCAGGGCATTCAAATCGCTCAATTTGGTGGTCTGCACGAGCCGTTCCAACACGGGATTATCCCGCACCGTCGCCTGAATAATTTTGATAATTCCCTGTCCGTCGAGCGAATTCATCAGCGGAATCATGTCCTGACCGAGCAGGCCATTAATCTTAAACTCGCTGTTGACGTTCCCCAGCACGTACTGGGCCAGCGGCAGGATGGCCCTGACCACGGCAAGATGTTGGTACGCTTCCAGAATCTGCACGTTGGCGAGATTGAGGGCGAAGTCAAATTTGGGCTTGGCGATGTTTTTGGTGTCGTAGCCGCCGCTGGTCTGGAACGAACCGCCCAGCGCCATAAAAGCCATTTTCTCCATCTTCACGGCCTCGTCGTTCACGCTTACCGTGCCGGTTACGTTGCGCAGCGTCATCCGGTCGTAGAGGGCTTCGCCGATGGCGGTGTTCAGCTTGAGATTCAGATTATCAGGTACTTTTACGACCGATTTTCGCACGAGTGAGTCGTTGGGGTTGTCCTTGCCATCGTCGCTCATCCACTCGTTGACGTTAAATTTTTGTGAAACCAGCGTCAGGGTCCCACCCAGCTTTTCCGCCTCGCCCAACACGTACCCGAGGTAGTTGGTCAGGTGGCCGCTCACCTGCACGTCGCTGCTCCCCGCGTAGCCATTGGCCCGCTCTACTTCGATGCGCTCGGGCGTAAAACGCAGCGCGGCATTGCTCACCCGCATCGCCGGATACGCGGCCGATTGGTAGCGCACGTTGCGCAACACGGAGGTACCACGCGTGGGCAGGCGCTCGTACCGTTTAGCTTTCACGTCAGAATACTTGCCTTTCGACTCGACGTCGGTATCGACCCGCCCGGCCAGTTGAATGCCTTCAATCGGGAAAAGTTGCGTGATTCGCGTCAAATCCAGAGCGCCCTTCGCCCGGATGTTCCAGGTGTAATCGTCAAAATTTTGCACGGTACCGCTGGCAACAAACGGTTCGTTGTGCAGGCGTAGCCGCAAATCGGCGATGGTCAGGCGGGTATCGGCGATTTTGCCAGTGGTATTCAGTAGCGACCCCTTCACGTTGACTTGCTCCAGTGGGTCGGGAAACTTCAGCGACTTGACGTACCCGTTTGACAGATTCATTACCGCGTTCACGACCGGAAACTGCCCATTGCCGTAGTGGCCTTTCGCGTTCAGGTTGAGGTCGAAAAGCCCTTTCAGCGTCAGGCTATCGATGGGGAAAAGCTGCGTCAGTTCTTCCAAATTGGCTTTCGCCTGTACGTCGGCGTCGACATCGAATGAGTTTAAGCCTTTCAAAAGCACCCGACCGCGAATGGGATTGCTGCCGAGCATGGCCGAA
>JAJAZB010000421.1 GCA_026785975.1 Cytophagaceae bacterium
CCCAATTCATCGACCAACGCCACCAATGCCAATCGGCCAGGTACGGGTCAGTACGAAAACTCGGCAACGCAGCAGGGCCAGAACCCAACGACTCAGCCGCCAACAACGCCTGGTTCGCAGACCCAAACCGAACCACTCCAGCGCGACAGCAACCGCACGGATCGCCGGATGGGCAACCGCAATCGGAGCACCAATCAAGGTGAAATGAGCGATACCACGTCGATGGGCAGCCAAAACCGAAACATGAATAACAATCGGGCGAATCGCCGGAATCGCAACAACCGAGGGTCAGACACCATGACTACGCCCAACAGCCAGAACAACAGTTCGGGCAATACCAACCCAAATATGGGTACGGGTAGCGGCGGAACCGGTACCCGGCCTCCTCGTTGATACGCGGGTATCAATGAAAAAGCCCTCCCCCGAGTACACGGGAGAGGGCTTTTTCATGCCTGAAGGATAGTCCCAATATATTCCTCGAAGCGTTCGCTGGCCGCCTGGCGCAGGTAGGGGCGTAGCGATTTCAGGTATTCCCGATAAACAGCCGGTCCCAGTGCCCGGGCCACGTAAGTTTCATGAACTCCGTTGAGCGTTTCCACCACCTGCACGAGTGATTGGTGAAAAAGTTGAAAATCAATATCCGCCTCAACGTAGCGCTCTACCTCGCGGTAATTGTCGGAGATGCGGAGTCGGGCCAACAGATCGTAAAACGTCGTCGGCCCGAGCAACGGGGTCAGTTTGCGCCAGTCGCCCGCCCCGAAGCGCGTCAGGATGGCCCCAGTACGGGCGTTGCGCAAGGCCAGGCCGGGGTTGGCCTGATTACTTTCGCGCAGTTGCGTAAATTGTAGGCGGCGCGTGGCCCGCAAAAATTGTCCCAGTTGGGCCTGAGCGTCCCGCTCGGCACTGGGTGTAGCCAATCGTTCGGGCGTGTGCCGACCGTAGGGCAGGCCGTGCAGACTGGGCTGGTTGTAGTCGCCATCGGCGTAAAACGAAAGCGCCGCCGGATAATACCCCGTGGAGACTAACCGGCCCGTGAATCGTCGCAGGGTAGTTTCATCCTCGCTCACCGTCAGCCCACGTAGACACGCAAAAGCCCGAAGGCTAAAAAACACGCTGTAAAATGCCTGCGGAAACGTCCAGTAAAGCGTATTGCTGGCAAATGGGTCGTCGCGTTGGGAAGCCGCCTGGCGCAGGGCGTACTCGGTACTCCAGGCGTTGCCCAGCAGGCGTTTAACCGTGGCTTCCGTGTCGGGCCTCAACTTGGGCCGAAACTTCAGCAGGCGGGGTAGGGGCGCTGCTTCATCCGGCTGAGCGTTTTTCAGGTGAAGGCTCAGCGCCGAAAAGTGATTGAGAAAGACCTGCGCTGGTATGGCCCGCCGGAAGTCTTCGTCTGCTTGCAAACGTGCGTCCGACTCGTCGGCAGCGGAACGATTCTCCGGAAATTCGGGCGCAACGTCATCGGTGGGCAAAGGCCGGTTGTCGGGAGGAAGCATGGCTAAAACGACTGAGTATTTTGATAGTCAGACGCTTAAAAAAGAATGCCGGGGGTTGGGAAGTGAATTGAAGCCTTTTTTGACTGGTCGGACGACAAAAAAGTCGTCCGACCAGTCCGATCAGCTAAGAATAGTTAGGATTGAAAGGCGAATCGCAGCTTTTTTTGAGTGGTCGGACGACGAAAAAAAAGTCGTCGGGGACGCCTAGTCCGACCACAAACCAAAATAGCCGGTACGTTTCGAGCGTACCGGCTATTTTGGTTTGAAAAATGGAAATTTTCAATTCTCAATTTTCAACTTCTCAGTTCTGCTCAGGTCGTGCATTTTTGGCAACCCCGTGCGTTCCGTTCGGTGGTTGGTTCGGGGTTGTTATCGGGATTTGATAACACGATCCAGGGCACCTCGCGGCCATCGGGCAAATGCTTGGTATAAATACCGGGTTTGGTAGGCGGTTCGGGCCAGGCGGCCAGTGGGGGCGCGGGCGGCAAAGTGGAGTTGGGCTTAGGGCGGTTCATAAAAAATTGATTTAGGTACGGGGTGGCAAGGAATGCAGGCAGAGGCAGTAAGGGCATCGGAAAAAGATGCGGAATTTGCAGAACGTCGGTAATCAGGCAACCCGAATCAACTCCGATCCGGGTCTACTTTCGCAACCGCCAGCGGTTTTCAATCGGGTCGGTGGTTTCGAGGGCGGTTCGCAACTCGTCGGTTGAGTCAAACTTAAGCTGTTCAATAATACGGCTCTCCACACTGACTTCAAAATGGTCGACCGCAAAAGGCCAGGGTTCTACGCATAAACTCCCGTCGTCGCGCTGCCACACCTGATGCACAGTGCCGTCGGGGCCGTTACTGATCTCCATTTTCCGTTGCTCCATCTGAATTTTGTCCTGACACAACAACAGCGAAAACGCATCGCACCACTCCAAAAACTCGTAGGCACGTTGCGCCACTTCACGCTTTATGCCCAACTCGCGCAGGTAGCGCCGTTGCCAGGCTTTCTGCTCTTCGAGAAAAGCGGCTAATTCAGCGTCCTGACCGCGTTTTTCCTCGTACAGAAAACTCATGTGCAGCGACACCATGAGCGCCGTCCAGCGACTTTTCTGGCGGGTCAAGTGAGTAACGCTCCGGCATTGCTCGATCGTGTACTCCAACAACTCAAAATGCAATGGCGCCCCGACGTCAGTCAGCGCGTGTACTTCGGTATCGTTCAGCCCATCGTCGTGTTCGAGAATGGCGGCCAATGTCTCGGCAAAACGGGGCGGACGTTGAGCGGTTTCCCAGTGGAGTCCAAACTCCATCGCCAGTAATCCGTGGGCTTTTTGGTAAATAATTTCCCAGCCACGCTGGTGCGTTTTAGCAATCATTGAAAGTAACCGGGAAAGAAAGACGGGTTGGGAAGCTATTAGCACCTTTGGTGCTAAAAAACCTTGCCAGCACTAAGCCCCATTGCTAACCCGCTCAGAAATTGAATGGGTGGGGGTCTTGCTCAACAAGTGACGTGCGGGTTTTCCCCACTGCGTAACGCGCCGGGGAAGAGCTTCTACAATACCCACCTCGCGCCTACGTACCCGTCAGGCGTGGCACTGGTGTTGCTAAGCAAAAGGGGAAGGTTTATCAATAACTAAAAAAACACAAACTCATGGCAACTGAAAACCAATACGAGGCCCTCGTGGAGGAACTTAACGATCTGATTGAAATCAATTATGATCGGGAGCGCGGTTATCTTAAAGCCGCCGACGACATCGAAGACACCGACTTGAAACCGCTCTTCCGCTCCCTGTCGGAGGATAGTGCCAAGTTTGCCAGTGAACTGTCTGAATTTGTGCGTAAACTCCACGGCGAACCCGCCACCGGTCAGACGGTTTCGGGCAAGTTGCATCAGGTTTGGCTCGATGTCAAAGCCGCCGTGACGGGTCGGGATCGCGATGCGGTGATCGGTTCCGCCCAATTCGGGGACAATTCGGCCGTTGAATCGTACGACGACTTGTTGGAGGAGGATAAAGTGTCGATGATGCCTGAACTGATGAATACGCTCAGCCGTCAGCGCGACGCCATTCAGCGCGGACTGAGCATCGTGTCGTCGAACAAACACGACGATGACGACAACACGAGTATGGGCAATAGCAGTTCGACGGGTACCGCAGGTACAACAATGGGCTACGGTGATACCCCGCGTGGCACCGGTACGGTAGATCCCATCACGGGTGGGTACTGAAATTCATGCTGGCAGAGGACAGTGGATAGTGGATAGAGTAGAGTAGAGAGGATAGCTAAATCAAATTCTATCCTCTACTCTACTCTACTCTATACTCTATCCTCTGTCCTCTGTCAGCATGAATTTCAACGGCGTTGCGCCTTTTTACGACGCTTCCGCCCGGCTGGTGTTTGGTCAGGAACACCGTCGGGCGGAAGCATTTTTTATTTCTTCAATTCCTGAAAATAGCCGGGTGTTGCTGGTGGGCGGCGGCACCGGCTGGTCGTTGGCTCAATTGCTGCAAACGCGTCGGCCCGGCGAGGTGGTGTTTCTGGAACCATCGGGCCGGATGCGTCGTCGGGCGCAACGCCGCGTAGCCACGCTGACCAACGCGGGCGCGGTACGTTTTGTGACTTCGGCGGCGCAAATCCACGGGTCAACGTTCGATGTCCTCCTGACGCCCTACGTCCTCGATCTGTTCACCGATGCGCAACTCGGGGCGCATTTTCTTCCTCCACTGTTGGGCGCGTTAGCGCCCGGTGGCCGCTGGTTATTCACTGATTTCGCGGGAACCCGGCGCGGCGGGCAGCGACTTTTGTTGCGACTGATGTACGCGATTTTTCGCCTGCTTTGCGGTATTCCGGCCCGTCACCTGCCCGATTACGAGGCGCAGTTCCGACGATGGGGATTCCGCCGGGTCAATGCCAAACTGTTTTTCGGAGGAATGATCGAGACGGTCTGGCTGGAAAAAAATGGTTGAGGGTTTAACAAGGTTTGAAGGGTTTGAAGTTTGAAGGTTCGATGCGGAACATCAAACCATTCAAACCCAATTGTTGCTATATTTGGGCTACCTCACCCACTCGACAATGGTACCCATTCGCGTCCTGCTTACCGACGACCACGAAATGATTCTGGACAGTTTATCCCTACTACTCAGTCGAATAGACGGCGTGGAAGTGGTCGGAACCATAAACGACAGCCGGGAGGTGATCGGTTTTCTGCGGAAAAACGAAGTCGATATCCTCCTCACCGACATGAATATGCCCGACCTCAACGGCATCAACCTGACGTTGCAGATCCGGCAGCAATTTCCCCGGCTGAAGGTACTTATGCTCAGCATCACCGAAGACGCCGACAGCATCCGGGAGGCGTTTCGGGCGGGTATTTCGGGGTATGTGATGAAAAAAGCGGGCAAGGCCGAATTGGAAAAAGCCCTGAAAACCATCGCCCGGGGCGAAAAATATTTCTCCGAGTCGGTGATGACCCAACTCGTCGCGCTACCCATGGAACCCCTTCGCGCGTCCGACGAAGTGTTGGCCCCGCTGGCCGCACTCACCGAGCGCGAAATCGAAATCATCCGGCACGTGGCCCAGGAACTTTCGACAACGGCTATCGCCGAGAAATTATTCATCAGTCCGGGAACCGTCGAAACCCACCGGCACAACATTCTCCGGAAACTGGGCGTCAAAAATTCCATCGGCATCATCAAGTACGCCGTCAAGTATGGGCTGTTGTAGGCACTTGTACGTTGATGCGCGTTCCGCCCGATTCCGGGGTTGAAACCAGGTACTTGCCGCCTAATTTCTCCAGTCGGTAGCGTAAATTTTGAAAGCCAATCCCGTCCGTACGTTTTCCCTCGACTATCCCCCGCCCGTCGTCCTGCACGGTGAGCGAAAGTACCCCGCGCTGGCGTTGCAACGTAATATCGGCTTGGCGAGCATTGGCGTGTTTGAGAATGTTATTGACCAGTTCGAGGGCAATGGCGTAAAGTTCGTAGGCTGCTTTACCGCGAATGTCTTCCCCGGAATTTTTCACCTCCACCAAAAAGCGCGTTCGATTCTGCACATTCAGTGTATCCGTTAGCTTGATGAGGGCCGCCTGCAAGCCATGTTTTTCGAGAATTTCGGGCATCAGGTTGTGCGAAATCGTGCGAATGTCTTCGTACACTTCCCCCATCTGGTCGAGCAGGCGGGCGTGTTCCTGCTTCTGGTCGTCGGGAAGTTGGGAGGTATCCAACGCTTCAAAACGCCATTTCAACGCCGATACTTTCGAGGCGACGCTGTCGTGCAATTCGCTGGCGACCCGCTTGCGTTCCATGGTTTGGCCCCGGAAAAGCGCCGTTTCGATTTCGGCTTTTTGCCGCCCCAACTCTTCATTTTTGGCGCGGAGGCGGCGGTTGCTCCAGAACACGAAGCCCAGAATACCCGCACTCAACACCAGCAAAGCGGCCAGAAACCGCAGGGATTGCGTCAGCTTATCATTTTCGAGCGCCTGAATTTGGGTTTGCTGCCGGGCCTGTTGCAAGCGGGTAACCTGCTCTTTTTTATCGAATTCGTAATTCATGCTGGCCGCCGTGGTTTTCTGAATTTCTACTTCGTTGAGCATCGTGTCCGACTCGGCTTTGTATTCTTTGAAGTGATAAAGTGCCCTGGCGGGTTGGTTCAGGTGCTCGTAGGCTTCGGCCAGTTGGCGGTGGTACTCCGTCCGTTCGGGGCGCATTTCGGGAATACCCACCGTCCAGGCCAGGCCGGTGCGGGCGTAGGTCAGCACACGGTCGTACTTTTTCAGGGCGAGGTAAATCCGCCCGAAATTGCCCTGCGCGTTGTGTTCCAGGACTTCCTGCGATTTTTCAACGGTATTCCGGTACGTCTGCTCCGACAGCGTACTGTATTTCAGGGCCTGATCGTATTGCTTGAGTTGAATGTGCATCCGGCCCACGGCGGCGTAGGTGCGGGCCAGTTGGGCCGTCATGTGGCGCTCTTTGTAAATGCTCAATTGCCGCAGGTATTGCTTCAGGGCTTCGCCGTACTGCCCTTTTTTCTCCATGATTTCGCCGCGTTTCCCCAGTACAAATGTCCGGATAACGTCGTCATGCAGGCGGTCGGCTACCTTTTCTGCCGCCGCGAAGCAGGCCAGCGCATCGTCGTATCGGTTAATTTTCAAGTAAATGGCTCCCAGATTAGGCAACGTGGCTCGCAAACCCCGCCAGTCCTGGGCCGCTTCCTGAATCCGCCGGGCCTTCAGCCAGAGGTTGATGGCCTCGGCGTACTTGCCTTCGCCCATTTTCATGATGGCAATTTCGTTGAACGTCAATGCCTCCCAACGGGTATCGTGCGCTTGTCTGAACAACTTTAGGGCCTGTTGGAGCAGCGCGTTGGCCTCCGGAATTTTGTTCATGACGTTCTCGTAAAGTTGCGCTTTGCGAAAAAGAACCTGCCCCTGCAAGGACAAATCGTGTAGCGCGTTGGCAATCCGACCGGCGGTATCGAGATGGGCCTCCGCCGTTTGGGTATCCGATAAATATTCCGACTCAATCCTTACCCAAAACAGCCGCGCCCGGACTTCCCCCGGACCGTACTTCAACCGTTTTGCCAGCCGGATGGCTTCGTTGAGGGTTTGGCGGGCCAGCGAATCGTGGCCGCCGAGGGTCTGGCTCACGGCGATTTCCTGCAAGGTGTTGACCCGGCCCGTATCGGTCAGCGGGAGGGTTTTTAATTGCCGCTGCAACGAATCCAGCACCGGATGCTGGGCCAGCGTGGAAGTGCCGCCAAGCAACAGTAAGAAAATCAGCCGGTAGCGCATTCAGTGAAAAGTGAAAAGTGAAGAGTTAAAAGTTAAAAATTATTCCCTTTCGGGTGAAAGAATATATATTTATAAAAACCTGAAGATCAGTACTTTGCTCCGTAGCGTAGGGACTGCGCGTCGGCGGTTTAAACCCTACGCTACGGAGCAAGAGTATCACCCGAAAGGGAATAACTTTTCACTTTTCACTCTTCACTTTTCACTAAAGTACAGGTTTTCCTATAGATGAAAAATATAGGTTTACCGGGACTGTGAATCAGGGGTTTTCCGGATTTGATGCGGTTCAGCCATCCGCCAATTTTGTCTCACCATTCAGACACAAAATTTAACCCCGATAAACTCCCTACAATCATGGCAGACCTCGTAGAACGCTTCGTCATCCGGCACTTAACCGGCGCGAAAGCCAACCAGGTAGAAGAGTTCGATTACAGCAAGTACGCCGAACTCAGTTTTGGCCGCGCCGCCAACAACGACATCCGCTTCGACCCGGAGCGCGACAGCGCCGTTTCCCGCGAACACGGCAAAATTGTCAAGGACGCCAGCCAACCCTTTAGTTTCAGCGTCGTGAACAACAATTCCCGCAATGGCATTTTTGTCAACAAAACCCGCATCAGTGGCTCGGCGGTTTTGCAACCCGGCGACGAGGTTCAACTCGGTCCGGGTGGCCCTTCGTTCCAGTTTGACCTCAACCCGCGCCCGGCCAGCCTGATGATGAGTACCCGGCTGGTGGATTTGCCCGGCGTGATGCCGACCAGCGAAATGAGTGTGAACAGCCTGGGCGGTCTTCTGGAGGAAGTACCGCCCACGAGTATACCGCATAAAACCGGGTTGGGCAAACAAACCGTGGAGCGGATGATTAGCACGGAGCGCCGCAAAACGTCCCGTTCCGTCGGCATGGGTGCTGCGGTATTTCTGCTGGTTCTGTCGGGGCTGGGGTATATTTTTAGAGACAAATTGATTTCGACCAAAACCGTGGTTGTCCAGCAGGCTTCGGTGCTACCCACGAAGGTTGACAACGGTCAGACGCCTGAGCAAATCGCCGCTGCCAACACCAGCAAAGTGGTTTTCATCGAGTTTGGCTACAAACTGACCTACACCCCAACCGGCGACGACATCTACCACGAATATATGCCGGTTCGGCAAAAAGACGGGAGCATTCGCAACGTGGCCATGTACATCACGACCGAATCGGGACAAATCGAACCCTTGCTCGGCTTGAAACGCAACGTGCCCGTCGGTCGGCCCATTGCCATGTCGGGCGCCAGTGGAACGGGCTTCGTCGTGTCGCCGCAGGGTCACATTCTGACCAACCGGCACATCGCCGCCGCCTGGCATTCGTACTACGATTTTCCCGAGGATGCGTTTCCGGGCGTACTCCTGGTCGACGGCCCCAGCGGCTGGGATGTTGACCCCATTCGGGTCGTCGAGCCTTTCAGTTGGGTACCCGCTGAGACCCAGTTTTTCGGCAAAAAACCCATGTCGGGCAAAGTCATCGAAGGCGTCAACACGTACATGGACGTGACCTTCAACAAAAACGAACAACGGTTCCCGGCGCAGGGTAAACCGATTATTTCGCCCAAGCACGACGTGGCGATGATTAAAGTGGACTTGGCTGAAACCTTAACGCCGGTGAAACTCCGTAACGCCGACAAAGACATTGCGGCGGGCCAGGCCGTGACGGTGATGGGGTATCCGGGCATTTCGCCGGACGTGCTCGTGGGTGAATACGGTCAGGATTTCGGCAACCGCAACGCCCAGATTGTCAAAGTGCCCGACGTGACGGTCACGCCCGGCAACGTCGGCAAAGTGCTCCGGGGCCAGACGACGGGTAAAGCCGCCGGGTACTACAGCGAGTTTGGTGACTACTATCAACTGACCGTCAACGCCACGGGAGCGGGCAACAGCGGCGGGCCAACCTTCGACCGCGAAGGCAACGTGGTCGGGATTTTCACGGCCAGCACCAGCCGCAACGACGCCACCCGCATTACCTTCGCCGTTCCCATCAAATACGGCCTCGAACTGATGGGCCGCCGGCAGGTGGTCGACTAAATGAGTTGAGAGTTGAAAATTGAAAGTTTTAAATTTCAAACAGGCTCTTCAACTCTCAATTTTCAACTTTCAATTTCTAAAATCATGGCCACTCCCCACAACTTCCTCCACCGCACCATTGCCGGGTACCGCCTGGTTGAGTACGTCGGTGCGGGAGGAATGGGGGAGGTGTTTCGGGCAATTCACCCGGAAACGAGCCAACTGGCGGCGGTAAAAGTACTTTACCGGCCCGAGTTTGAGGCCCGTTTTCGCAACGAAGCCGAGGTACAGGCCTCCGTCAGCCACCCCAACCTAACGGCGCTGTACGCCTCCGATTTTCTCGATGACCGGCCCGCTTTGGTTATGGAATGGGTAGAAGGCCAATCGCTCGATGCGCTGATGCGGCGGGGGCGGTTGGAAAACAGGGAAGTCGAACGTGTTGTCAGTCAGATTGCCACCGCCGTGGCGTACCTGCACGGGCAGGGTATTGTTCACCGGGATTTGAAACCCTCCAACGTTCGGGTTCGCCCGGATGGGCTGGTCAAAGTTCTGGATTTTGGCATTGCCAAAGGGCAGCACACGCCCCGGCTCACGCAGGAAGGCTACGCCGTGGGTACGTCGGAGTACATGGCTCCCGAGCAATTTCGCAACCGGGTACAAGCCAAATCGGACGTCTGGGCACTGGGCGTGCTGCTTTACGAAATGACGACGGGCTACCTGCCGTTTGAGGAACGAAATCCGTTTTTGTTGCGGGGGCAAATCGAGCGGGGGCACTACACCGACCCGCGCCTGTTCAACCCCGGCCTGTCGCCGCGCCTGAGTCGCGCCATCGCGGGTTGCCTGCAAATTCTTCCGGCCAAACGGCCTTCGGCGGCGGAGTTGGTGCAGATAATGACCGGGCCGGGCAAGGATAATTATTTTCAACGGGCTAAAAACCAAATTGTTGAAAGCAGCAACTTTCGGAAGTACGGGTTGATGGGTCTGGCCCTGGTGGTCGGAATAGGAATTTTGTTGACTATTTTACCGGGCAAAAAAGTGGCGGAGTTGCCGGGTCTTTCCCCAAAAATCCAACACGAAACAATTCGGATTGAAGTCGTCAACGCCGACGATGTTCGGCTAATCATGCCCGACGGCTCGGTGCAGACGACGGAACCTTTTGTGGTGGAGCGCCAGCCGGGCCAGCCGGTTCCGATAATCATTCAGCGCCAGGGGGCCGAACAACACTTTGTGATCGACCCCAGCGTCAGCGAATTGTACCAATGTTATTTTGACCGGTAGGCCAACTAACTTTCATCATGAAAAACCTGCTCAGGCGTCTTTTCGGACCAAAAACAGATTCCAACTTGGTAAAACCCACGGACGAAATCGCAATTCAGCCGGGCGTATCCGAAAATGTCGGGCCGACGGCCGACGAAATCAGCGCCGTGGTCATCTCGGATTTGGGCAACGTCCGGCAAAACAATGAAGATACCGGGCTGTTTGTCCGCCTGGCCGACGAGGGCCTCCGCCGGCTCAAAGGCTACCTGCTGCTCGTGGCCGACGGGATGGGTGGGCACCTGGCGGGCGAAGTAGCCAGCCAGATGGCCGCCGAGATCGTCAACCGGGAGTACTTCCAGCACCGCGAAACCATCGAGAAAAGTTTGCTGCGGGCGTTTCGGCTGGCCAACAAGCAAATTTTCAACGAGGCGCAACTACACTCCACGTTCCGGGGCATGGGCACCACCTGCACGGCGTTGGTGGTTCACCAGCAGCAGGTTTATTTCGCCCACGTGGGTGACAGCCGGGCGTACCTGTTCAAAAATGGCCAACTCGTGCAACTCACCGAAGACCACACCTACGTCCGTGAATTGCTGAAGCGGGGGGAACTCTCGGAGCAAGCCGCCATCAATCACCCGGAGCGCAACGTACTCAGTCAGGCGATGGGCACCAAAGCCGAGGTGCGGGTCGACCTGGGGCGTTGCGTGTTGCCATTCGATGTGGGCGACCGCCTGCTGTTGTGTTCCGACGGGCTGTCGGAGTACGTCGGGGAGGAGGATTTCCTGCGTATATTAAGCCAGGAAAGTCTGCCCGAAGCCGCTGATACACTGGTACAAACGGCCAAAAACCGGGGTGGTCACGACAACATCACCGTGGTGCTGGCCGAACGGACGACCGTTGGGCCGGAAACGGCTCCCCGCGAGACCCGCGAATTGGATTTGCCCTTTACCCGCGACGTGGAAATTTCCCAAGGATTAACCCAACCTCAACCATGGAAGGCCGACTGATCCAGCAATACCGCCTCGACGCTCTGCTCGGCCAGGGTGGGATGGGTACCGTGTTTCGGGCGACCGACACGCAACTGGAACGGACGGTGGCGGTGAAAATGCTCCATCCGCACTTGTTGAGCCAGGGATTATTTATGGAGCGTTTCCGCAACGAAGCCCTGATTCTGGCCCGCCTCAACCACCCCAATCTGGCCGTACTGTTCAATTTGCTGAAGGAAGGCACCGACCAGTTTATGGTCATGGAGTACATCGAGGGGGAGAGTTTGGAAAAACTGATTCAAAAAGCCGGTGCCTTGCCGCCCGCCGTAGCCGCCGAACTGGTCCGGCAGGGTCTCGAAGGGCTGCACCACGCCCACCGCAAGGGCATTCTGCACCGCGACATCAAACCCGCTAACCTGATGGTGACGCCCGAGGGCGTGGTTAAACTCATGGATTTTGGCATCGCCCGCGTGGCCGGTGGCGAGCGTCTGACCCAGATCAACCGGGTGGTGGGCACACTGGAATACATGGCCCCCGAACTGCTTCAGGGGCAGGAGCCTTCGCCCGCTTCCGACGTGTACGCAATGGGCATTTTGCTGTACGAATTGCTTTCGGGAAAGGTACCTTTTGCCAGCCGTACCGACCAACAACTCATGCAGGCCATCCTGCACGATAAGCCCATTTCGTTGCGGAAACTCAACGAGCAAATTCCGAACCAACTGGAGGCCATCGTTTGTAAAGCCATCGAAAAAACGCCCGCCAAACGGTATGCGGACGCGAAGGAATTTCAGAAAGCCCTGCAACCGTATTTTTCGGGCGCACCCGTCCCCGACCTGGCGCTGATTAATTCGCTCGGCGTCCTGCCGATGACCGACGTGCTGGACATTCAACCCAAACGCCCGGTGAATTCGACGCTGAAAAGCGCGCAATCCCGCCCGGCGGTGGAACGGGCGACGGACGTATCGCGGCGCTGGTTGCGGCAGAACGGCCAACTTTTCCTGATCGGTCTGATCCTGCTGGCCGCCCTCAGTTTTGTTGGCCTGATCCTTTACGACGTATACAAAAAGCCGTTAGTGCCTTCGCCTGACAGCGCATCAGGGCTTTCGGTGGTACCAAAGCCAGCGGTTAAGCCAAAGCCAGATGAGGTGGCAACGACGCAAACCCCGCTGCCCGTATCGACGACCAGACCCGAGCCTGAGCCGCAGGAAGTCCCGATTGAGCCGGTCATTCGCCGGAAATCAGAGCCGGGCCGACCCAACGTCCCGGTTTCGAGTCCCAAAGAAAAAATCCGGAATGAAGTCCCGACGCCGCCGGTGAGCGGCCCGGTAATTCCTCAACCCACTCCACCCGAACCCACAACCGCACCCATTGCGCACCCGGCCGGCCGGAAGTCGATGGTTTTGAAGCGAGTACGGGTCAGTCTGGCCCTGACCGAAAACCTCTCCTCGGCGGATTCCCGGCAAGGGCAGTCGGTGCGCTTTCGGGTCACCGAGTCGGTGGTCAGCGAGGGGGAAGTGGTGATTCGGGCCGGGGCCACGGCCTACGGCGAAGTGACCCGGATCAAGCGGGCAGGGGATGATTTGTTTCGTAAAAAAGACCTGCTCGAATTCCAGATTCACGCCGTCGAGGCCGCCAACGGGCAGCGCATCCCGCTTCGGTCGGCCACGATGGGCGACGAAGCCAGGGGCCACCCGGTGGTTTTTCGTTCCGGCCAAACGTTTGAAGTGCGTACCGGCGACGGGGTTGTGCTTAGTTTTTAAACCAATTTAACCAATCCCCAATCCCCTGACTCATGCAATTTCTTCGCCGTATCCTTCTCCTGAGTACCCTCGTCCTTCTGGGGTCAGCGACTCTGTTTGCCCAAACCATTCGGCAACGCTCCACTACCGAGGGCCTAAGTCTGGGGTTGCAGGGCCATATGCTGGGTTGGTCGTCCACGTATTTCCAGTTTCTGGACGAAAACTCCGGCAACGGTGCGGGCATTGGCGCACGGCTGGGCTACGGCCTAACCCAGCGCTTCGAGCTATTCGCCGAGTACGATTACACCAGCATGAACGTCAAAAACCTGGACGCCGAATCGTTCCGGTTTTCGCACGTGACCGGCGGGCTGCGCTTCAATTTTTCGGCCACGACCCACCGCGTCCGGCCCTTTGCCGAACTGGGCTACGCCCTCCGAACCGGCCAGGTAAACCAGGTGATCAACGGGGCCTCGTACGACAATATTATCTTTAAAAAGGGGGCTTTCCACGTCGGCGGCGGGCTGAATTATTTCGTGTCGCTGCCCGTGGCGCTGACCCTGAGCGGCGCGTTCCAGACGGGGCCAAAATCAACCGTAACCGTCAACGGATTCGACTCCGGCGACAAAGCCGACATCGGCACGTTCCGAATTTCGGCCGGGGTGATTTTGTATTTGAGTGAGCTTTAAGGTACCCCGACCCCCTGAAGGGAGTTTTTCGGCCTGGAACTTCTTCTTTGCAAAAAGCCCCCTTCAGCGGGCGTGGGCGTGCTGCTCTACCAAATGCTGATGGGACACGCCTCGTTTGGCGGTAACACCGAGTTGGAAACGGGCCGCTGGATTCAGAAAGCCGACTATTTATCGCCGGTCAAACTAAACACCAACGTGTCCCGCGCCAGCGAGCGGCTCATTGGCAAAATCCTCACCGTCGCGCCGGAGCGTCGCCTGACGGCTGAACAGGTCTTGGCCGTCATCTAAAACCCCGCCCTGCTCGACACCCCCGACTGGCTGAGGCAGGTAAAAACCTGGTGGGGGCGGGTGAAGATATGAGGGAATGGGTTGACAATTTTTTTTTAAAGTTGTCTGGAAAGACTGCCAGGAGTAGGGTTTAGGAGAAAGTGGCGCACGAAATAGGGAATTTGGCAGCTAACTTTTTGTAGCTTGGCAAAACCAATTTAATGAGTTTAGCCATGCAAACCGTGTTGATTGACGTGTTGAACGAAAAAGCGATGTCCCTGCTGCGCGACCTGGAAGATCTCAAAATTATCCGGCTGTTGCCGTCGGAGCCACCGAAACAGAAACTTTCTGAACAGTTTCGAGGTAGTATTTTCGGCAGAAACGGCGGAGAAAATGCATGGGTTTATTAGAAATCAGTAAGTTCAGGGCATGAATCCACCGCAATACGCTCTTCTCACTTCCAACGATTTCAAACAGTTTGATTTTATCAGCGAAGGGCCGAACGGACGGATTTTGAAAACGGTCTTGTTCACGCCCATTGAACCAGGTTTTTACAACCTCGGTTTCGGCGACGTGAGCCTGAAACCGGCGACATTGACGACCTGGCGGTGTCGAACAACGGCGATACGGCAATGGTTTTGTCAACCGTAGCGTTAGCTGTCATGGAGTTTACCACCCATTTCCCTGACGCATGGGTTTATGCGAAATGCAGTACGCCTGCTCGCACCCGGTTATATCAGCGTGGAATATGCCGGAATTGGACTCAGATTGAACCCCTCTTTCATGTGCGAGGCTTCGTCTCAGGCCGTTGGCAAGTGTTCGAGGCTACTGAAAATTACGATGCCTTCTTGGCGATGCGAAAATAATTTATCACTTTTCGCCCATGAAAATGCAACCGACAAAAACAAAAAACTGACTCAAAACCACCATCTAGGGGTGATTGTGGTTGAAAATCTGCCTAAGGCCAAGCCCTCGCCTGGTATGCAGGCCCGAATCGAGGTAGCCAATGCCTTTCTAAGGGATATTCTTCCGGAAAATCGGGAATTACTTAAGAAGGCGAGCAAGGCTGGTCAGTCTGAAGACTGAACTTTTACAGCCCTTTCCAAGTCGTTGCCGCGCAAGGCTTAGCTTCAGACCTGGGACAACTGGGATTTCTATTTAACTTACTGACAGTCACCAGTGCAATAACTCTATTTCCTTCACATATGAACATTAACGACCTAACACCAGCGATTCCCACTTTGATTAATTGCTTGATTATCAGTGCCTTGAAAATTGAAAAATGCTTCGTAATTACTTAACAATCAAGCAATTA
>JAJAZB010000422.1 GCA_026785975.1 Cytophagaceae bacterium
GTGCAAAGGTCCTGCTAAAAGTAAGCGCGTGCCGGGAAAACCGCCGCTGCCGCGGCGGGCAGGCGCCATGTCCCGGCCCGCCGCGGGCTCAATACGCCCCCCCCCCCCCCCCCCCCCCCCCCCCCCCCCCCCCCCCCCCCCCCGCGCCCCGCGGGGGGGGCCCGCCCAGGCGGGTGAGGCGCTACCTTGAGTAAAAGTCCTATTATTTATCGCTAAAATTTTTTTCTAAAACGAAACTGGATTTACTTTGTATGGGTTTAAACTAAATCTAAATAAGCCTTCATCCACTATGGTCAGCCGCAGCGTAGCCGATTTGAAACGGGGCGAAAAGGGTATCATCTGTTCGTTCAAAGACGCGCAGATGTCACTCAAATTGCTCGAAATGGGTTGCCTGCCGGGCACCGAAGTATGCCTGAGTTGTGCCGCGCCGTTTGGCGATCCGATCTGCATCAAGGTTTCGGGTTATTGCCTGTCGCTCCGCCGGGATGAGGCTTCGACCATCGTAATTAGTTGATAGAGAGAATAGTGGATAGAGTACAGAGGATAGAGTAGAGAACTGCATTGCTTTATATCTCTCCTCTGTACTCTGTCCACTATCCTCTCTCCACTATTCTCTGCATGAAAGACCTTCCCACCATTGCCCTCCTGGGTAACCCCAATTCCGGTAAAACCTCGCTGTTTAACCAACTGACGGGGCTTCGTCAGAAAACGGGGAATTTTGCGGGGGTAACCGTCGATAAAAAAACGGGGGTTTGCGCCCTCGACCGCTTCACCGACGCGCTCATCCTTGATCTTCCCGGTACGTACAGCCTCTACCCCAAATCGCTCGATGAGCAGGTCGTGCTCGATGTACTCGCCAATCCTAAAAATCCCGACCATCCCGAGGTAACCGTCGTTGTCGTTGACGCCTCCAACCTGAAGCGTAACCTGTTGCTCTACACCCAAATCGCCGACCTGGGTTTTCATACCGTGCTGGCCCTCAACCGGGTCGACGTGGCCGAAAACCAGGGCCTCGACGTGAACGCCGACCAGCTTTCGGAGCGCCTCGGGGTACCTGTTGTCGCTATCAACGCCCGCACCGGCGAAGGCGTCGATAACCTCCGGTTTGCCCTGCGGCACGAGTTGAAAGCCCACTTTGAGCCGCAACGCGCCACGCTGCCCATTCGCGATTTTGCCCCCGCCCTGCTCGACGATATCAAGCAAACGTTTGGTCTGCAAAACGATTACCAGGCGCTGCTTTACGCCGGGCAGTACCAAACGCTCCGGTTTCTGAGTACCACCGACCGCCAACAACTGGACGGTTTGTTGAAAAAGCACGATTTCCAGTCCACCGATGCCCAGGCGCGGGAAACGCTCGAACGCTACCGGCACATTAGTCAGGTGGTCGACAATAGCGTGAAAGCCACGCCGCGCGCCGAAGACGACACCATCACGACCCGCATCGACCGGGTTCTGTTGCATCCGGTTTGGGGATATCTGGTGTTTTTTGGGGTGCTGTTTTTGATTTTTCAGAGTATATTTTCGCTGGCGCAGTACCCAATGGACGCCATTGATTCGGGTATGGCGGGTCTGACCGACTGGCTCAAAAACCGCTTGCCCGAAAGCCGCCTCACCGACCTCCTCACCGACGGGCTGCTGGCGGGTATCGCGGGCGTGGTTATTTTTATCCCACAAATTGCCTTTTTGTTCTGCTTCATTGCGCTGTTGGAAGAATCCGGGTACATGGCTCGGGTGATGGTGATTATGGACAAAGGTTTGCGGCGCTTCGGTCTGAATGGCCGCAGTGTGGTGCCGCTCATTTCGGGCGTAGCCTGCGCCGTACCGGCCATCATGGCCACGCGAAGCATTAATAATTGGAAAGACCGCCTCATCACGATCATGGTCACGCCCTTGATGAGTTGCTCGGCGCGGTTGCCCATTTACACGATTCTGATTGCGCTGGTGGTGCCCGAAACACGGGTTTTGGGGCTGTTCAATTTGCAGGGCGTGGCCTTGATGGGGATGTATTTGCTGGGATTTGTGGCGGTATTGGGAGCGGCCTGGGTGATGAAGTGGATGGTGAAAACCCGCGAACGCAGCTATTTCATCATGGAACTTCCCACCTACCAGTTACCCCGCTGGAACCACGTGGGCGTGAGTGTTTGGAATGCCGTGAAAGCCTTTGTAATTCAAGCC
The DNA here is from genome assembly GCA_026785975.1 of Cytophagaceae bacterium. Lineage (GTDB taxonomy): Bacteria > Bacteroidota > Bacteroidia > Cytophagales > Spirosomataceae > JAJAZB01. Next base: position 2,176 of record JAJAZB010000422.1, read on the forward strand.
GGTAAAGTCATCGTGGCCATTTCCATCGTGCTTTGGGTGCTGGCAACCTACGGCCCCGGCGATGCCATCGAGCGGGCCGAAGAACGGGTACGCCGCGAAGCCACCACAACACCCAATGTCAATTTAGAAAACCAACTCGCCTCGGTCCGGTTGGAATATTCGTACGCGGGCTACTTTGGCCGGGCCATCGAACCGGCGATTCGTCCCTTGGGCTACGACTGGAAGATCGGCATTGCGCTGATAACCTCGTTTGCCGCCCGGGAAGTATTTGTGGGGACGATGTCGACGATTTACAGCCTCGGCTCCGAGGTGGACGATGCCCAGCAGGCGACCATCAAAGAGCGGCTCCGCACTGAAATCAACCCGGATACCGGCGGGCCACGCTTTACGCCCGCCGTGGCCTTTTCGCTACTGGTTTTCTACGCCTTCGCCATGCAGTGCATGAGCACCCTCGCCGTGACGTACCGCGAAACGAAGGGTTGGAAATACCCAATCCTACAACTTTTGTACATGACGGCCCTGGCGTATCTGGCAGCATTTTTGGTGTATCAGGGGTTGAAGTGAGAAAAAAGGCGTTCTTTAGGAAAGAATCTTTGAGCTATGAACAATTTCCTCGACCGCATCGCCATCGACGATGAAGTCTGTAACGGTAGACCAACTATCCGGGGATACCGGCTTACGGTACAAACCGTTATAGAATTCCTGTTGGCGGGTACCAGCGAGGCGGAGCTTTTCCAAGCGTATCCGTCTCTGGAAAAAGAAGACCTTGAAGCCTGCAAGCAGTTTACCGCGCATAGAATTAATTGATGTTGCGCAAAAATCGTTTACTTCTTATCCAGATTCTGCCCTAACTCCTCTCCCGTCGCTTTCGACACGACCCCACCTTCCGGCACGTCGAGGTGGCAAATCCAGCGGAAACCGTTGAGCACGAGTTTCCGCAGGTTTTCATTACTCCAGTTTTTGTGA
>JAJAZB010000423.1 GCA_026785975.1 Cytophagaceae bacterium
ACCTTGAGTAAACGAATATTCCACGAAAGTCGAATCCTGATCGAATCGGTAGGTTTTCAATACCCCACTTTCCATGCGGTTTGGTTCACTGATCCACTCGAAAAATAGATCAGAACCTCCCTGTAAAATAAAAAAGAAGTCGCCCAAAAACACACCTGAGGCCGGGCGGCCCTGGTTGTCGCTTTGTTGGGAGAGATCAATATGAAATTCGAGTACCTTGAAATCACGCCCACAGACGGATAAAATCGCTTTGTTGGTCATGGCAGTATACGCTTAAATCAGGTTGCCCAGTCGTATTTGAGGGTTGCGTTACCATTGGTGACGAGTTCGCCCGAAAGGACGATTCGGCTTTCCATTGTTCCTGAATCGGCCATGAAATTTTCTTCAAATCCAATGCAGTACGACTGGTTAAACTTCCACTCTTTTTCAACCTCGTCGCCTTCGTAAAACTTGATTGAGACGTCCTTCTTTTTGTTGGGGTCAATCATCCAATCCGTAAAGGTATTTTCTGCGGTTGTGTCCAGGCTGACCGCGACAGTCCAGGCTAAATTCGACGACAGGCGGCCCTTACTATCCCGGACTCGAAGTGCAAAAAAATTGACCCGGTTGAGCAGAAGTTCTTCTCCGTCAATTACCAGATTTACCAGGTACGAAGCCATCAGGGTAGGGATAAATGGGGTTGAATCAATGCCGCTTTTCCTAAGACTACTGCTGCCCGTACTCCGCCTTCCACTCCGCCGAATCGGGGTCGTCGCCGTTTTGGCCGTCAAGTTTAATCAGGAAGGTTTTGGACGGGAAATACGGCACCATGTGGATGTCGAGGTAAATGCGGTCTTTCTGCTTGGGATCCTGCTCAAACCGCAGCAACTTAAATTTTTCGATGAGTTTGCCCGGTCCGGTTACGCTGTCGAGAAATTTCACGATTTGCTTCTGGATGTCCATCCGCGTATTCGTGTTGAAATTCTCGAAAGCCCGACGGTTCAAAAAGTCGATGAGCACTTTGGTGATGTAGTCGAACACCCGTACCACTGAGTAGGTCTGGAGGCCAATGTTATCGCCGTTGAAGAGCGTTTTGGCCGAAAAAGGCATTACTTTACCGTACTCATTGACCATCGGAATCAGCCCCAGTTTCTCGATGGCCGCGATTTCTGATTTTTTGAGTGGAAACCGCACCCCGTCCACTTCGTTGAGCGCCCCGTGTTTGCGCCCCGCCGTCACCTGCGACATCAGCGTACCGTACACTTTGCCCGCCAAGGCCGTCGAACCAGGCACGTAGAGGTCTTCTTCCTCGCCCACGGCTTGCTCTTTGCCCCGGCCTACGAGGTAATTGCAGGCCATCATCACGTTGGAGAGGTACAAATCACCCCCGGCCAAATCCGCCGATTCAAACATATCCACCACGTCTTCGGGGGCGTCGAGGTGCTGGAAGTCGGTCACGAGCATCACCTTATTTTTGTTGGCGATGCGCGCCCATTTGTCTACCACTTTTTTCGAGCCTAAGTACCCCGGAATGGACAGGATCGAGTAACTCTCGCGCAGGTCGAGGCGGTCGTACTTGCTTTCCAGTTCCTCGCTGACGGCGTCGATAAACGTCGTATTGTCGAGATCGGTGAGTTGATCCATCTCGGCATTCATCAGGTACACGTTCTTGAGTTTATCCTGATCCGCGTTTTTATAGAAATTATTGACCGAGCGGTACGACGTTTCGAGTTGGCGGGTGGCTTCAAGACCTTTGAGCAGGTTGGCCTGGAGGAGTTCCTGGGCGGCGTCGGCTTTCTGCTGGGCTTTTTCGATGAGTTCGGGCACGGCCTGGGCTTCGCTGAGGAGGCCATTGAGCAGTTCGAGCCGCCGTTTCAGGGCCTGACGCTCCGTTTTTTTGGCGTCTTCGGTCAGGAAAATTTTCTTGCGGGCCTTCTTCTCGGGGTTGAGGTTCTGGGCACCGTCGATGGTGGTTTCCAGAATCGCAAACCCGCCGAATTTAATCAGTTTGCTGGCGCTCGTTTCCAGGGAAACCGCCTCAGCAGACGCTTCTTTTTCGGCAAACCCTTTGCCTTCCAATGCTTCTTTGTCGGTAGCTGCCATAACGTTCGGGGTTGAATGAGGGAGTGAGGTTAGGATTGCTCGGCGTCTGCCAATTCTTTAATCATGGCCTGGAGGGCGGCCTGGTACTGCTGGCGGGCGTCGGGATTTTCGAGCAGGGTTTTCAGTATCTTGTTGGATTTCAGTTGCTTGACAAAATTTTGAAAATCCTCGTACTGCGTATTGAGTTCCTGCAAGGCCGCACTTTGGTTGATAAGTCCCCGCTTGCCGAAATCACCGAGGTTGCGAAAACGCAGCGTTTCATTAAACGTGCTTCCGTCTTCGGCCTCAAATTCAACTTCTTTTTCGGGCTGAAAATGCGCGAATACCTCGTCCACCGTTTTCAGGTCGCCCACAATTTCCGGGCGGATGGCCGGGTCATCGGTGAGTTTTTCAAGGAGCAGGGTCCGATTCTGAGAGATTTCGGTGATGCCTTCGCTGGCATCCTGCTTGCGCTCCTGACCGCCAATGCCGTAGTTGTACATAGTTTCGAGAGGTTTTGGGTTACCGAATGCGGCACTCGTTAGTGTGGTACTAATAAGTGCCGCACTAAAGTAAGTAAAAATCAATACGTTAACTGCGCTATTGGTTCACATTTAATTGAGTAACCCGGTTAGTTGGGTTTATCCCTGGGTGAACAACTCGTCGTCAAAGATGAAAAGCTCGTAAACGGCCTGACTACCGTTTACTCATTTTCGGAAAAAAAGGCCACTCTGTTGAGCGTAATTGGCCTTTTTTGAGGGCAATATTTAGTAAACGGTCTTGTTTACCCACCAATCAGCACGGTTGGGCAACCAATAACCAGGCTCCCCCCGTGGGCGGTGGTATCGCCCATCCGGGCGGCGGGTTTACCCCCAATCAATACCGAAGATGATCCCATCACGATGACATCCGGCGGGCCAACACAAACACACATATCACCAACCGTAGCCGCCGGTTGGCCCCCGATCAGCACGGTGGGCATCCCCGGCCCAACAATCGGTCCCCCGACGTGCGGAATAGGCGGTAGCCCCGGCGTGAACATCGGGCAAACGTGTAAATCGCCAAGACGGGCTGCGGGTTGAGGCACGGGGTACGGGTTTTAACGAGGTTCTATCAAAAATAGGAAAATAAAGTGGCTATCGAAAAAGGCACTTAGGCGTGGCACGGCTCAGCATACTTTTGCTCCGGGCGGGAAGTTGGTTGGGCTGAGCCGTGCCACGCCAGCTCTTACGTGTATTGGTTCACGAGGTTATACATTGGTTAGATTGCGCCAACTTTGCCAAAAGCTACGCGCCCCGGTTCTAAAACTTTGGCAAAGTTTCGGGTACAACCTCGTGAACCAATACACTTACGGCTTATCGTCTTTCAGCGTCGCCAGGAAGCTGACCACGTCGCGGATTTCTCGTTTGGTCAGCAAGTAGTTCATGGGGGGCATACTGGAAGGGGCGCTGGTCCGTTTGGCGATTTGATCTTTCCGAATCACCGCATCCGGCTGATCCCCCACCTTGATCTTTACTTCCGTGCCCGTTTCTCCCTGCAAAATACCATTGACGGTTTTGCCATTTTTGAGTTTGAGCGCCACCGTGCCAAATCCCGGAGCCAGGCGCGCACTCGGTTTGATCAAGGATTCCAGCAACTGTTCCCGCGTGAGCCGACTCGCTACGCCGTTGAGGCGGGGACCGGCATCGCCCCCTAAGTCATCGTACGAATGGCAGCGGATGCACTGCGCGGTTTGGTGCCGGAAGAAAATCCGTCGGCCCACATCGGGTACGCCGCCCATCAAACTGCCTTTGAAGGAAGCCGCCACCGCATCCGGCGAGAGTTTGGCGGTCATGGCTTTGTACCGACCAATCAACTGCGGGGAACGGGTACTGTCGATGGCTTCTTCCAATTCCAACTGAACTTCGGGGGGCAGGCTACCCGCCGCCATTTTGTTGAGCAACTGATCGAAAACTTTCTGCGAATTTTTAATGGGTAGTTTCCCGAGCGTCAGCAGGGCGGCTTGTTTCTCCTCCGTCGTCCGCGAGTCGATGACCTGAGCAAGCAGACTAACCATCAGGTCTTTGGACATACTCGTTTTCCCGACCAGGTCCAGTCCGGCCACCCGCACACTTTTTTCCGGGTCAGAAAGGGCTTGTGCGATGGCTTTGCCAATCTGTTTGTCGTCCAGAGCGGCCAGTGCCCGTAAGGCTTCGACCCGCCCGCTGGCCTCCTTATCTTCTTTCAACCGGACGAATAATTCCGGCGAAGCCTGATCGATTTTAAGTTTGCCAATCGCCTTCACGGCGCTCAAACGGACGGTTAAATCCGGGTGGCTGGCTAATTTGGCGTATAACCCGGCGGTCTTGGTTTTGACCATTTGGGGATCCCGCTCGATCACACCCCGGTAGCGCCCATCGACCCGATCGAGCACGGAGGGTTTCGACCAGGTGCTGAGGGCTTCCAGGGCTTCGGCCCGCATCGCCACCGGGCTGCCTTCCTTCAGCGAATAAGCGATCAGGTTTTGCATTGCTTCGGGGGTACCCACCCGGAGGTTGGCATTGATGGCGCGGCGCAACAGGGCTTCATTGGTAAAATGCGTGGCCTGCAACACGTTACCCAACGCAGGCAGTGCTTCTTTGATGGAAAGGTCGTCGTTGATGGCCCGGGCCGCCTCGGTGACGATAAATTCATCTGAATCGGCCAGGAAATTGGCGACGCCCGGATGGCTCATGCGCCGGAGGGCGACGACCGCCGCAATCCGCAGTGCCCGCGACGGATGGCTGGCCAGGGCCACGATGGGTGCGGCTTTGCCAATCCGGGCCAGCGCCAGGCTACCCGCGTGGCGGATGTAGGCGTCTTCGTCGTTGTTGGCTTCCAGCAGTTGAATGATGGGAGCGACGGCGGGTTCGTGGGCGATTCGGCCCAGGGCTTCAGCGGCAAAAAAGCGCGCCCGGCTGTTGGGGTCTTTCAGCAAGGGCAACAGGGCCTGACCCGCTTCTTTGTGGCGCACGTCGCCCAACCATTTGGCCGCTTGCGCCCGGATTTCCGGATCGCTGTCCTGCAGGAGGGGCAGCAGAATTTGGGCGTATTTCTGATCCTGCCGGGCCAACTGGCTGAGGCCCCAAATACCGTGTACCCGCGCCAACTGATTGCTGGTTTGCCTGGTCGAAGCTGTGAATATTTCGGCTCCTTTTGCCCCCCGACTCGCCAATTCAAACTGGGCTTTCTGGCGAACCCGCATATCGGGATTTTTCAACAACTCCCCCAAATCCGTTTCCGAACGCGAGCCAAACGCTTCCGCCAACAAGGTTTTGGTGCGCTGCCGATCCGCCCAGGAAGCGCCGTCTTTGTCGTCCAGTTTCCAGATGCGGCCGTAATCCTTCGCGTCCCAGCCGTTGATCCAGTCGGCCACGTACATGGCTCCGTCGGGACCAAAATCAATGCCGGTGGCCAGCACGTTACCCAGAATCTTTTTTTGTTCCCCCAACTCAAAAGAGGCTCCCTTCGGCTTTAGTTTGAACGAGTGAATGCCAGACCGGGCGGGGTTGCCCACAAATTCAGCGATAAAAAACGTGTTTTTGTACTTGGGACTCAAGGCCGTACCGGGGTTGTAAAGCATCCCGGCGGGGCCACTGACGAAGTTGGCGATGGTCGGGGTGATGTACGCGGCCTGCCCCGCAAACCGGGGCTTGTACATCTGTTCGTCCATCCAGACTTTATAGGTGTTGTTGTTGGGGTCGCGGTATTTGCCGTACTGCCAGTTGCTGCGCCAGCCGGTATCCGACCCATTGACGATGTACACCAGCCGTTCTTTCTCGCCCGGATGATCGCCGTCGTTGTCCTCGCTGATGAGGTTGCCGTATTCATCAAAAACGAACTCGTGGGTGTTGCGAACCCCGTAGGCGAATACTTCAAAGTCGCTGCCATCGGGATTGGCCCGAACGATAACGCCACTGTTGGGGTGTTCCCATTTCCGGCCGTCGGGTCCTTTTCCGTTGAAACCGATGTCGCCAATCTGCCAGTAAATCCGGCCATCCGGCCCCATCTCGATGCCCGACATCCCGTGCCCGCCAAAACCCACGTGAACCCCGTACCCGTGCGAAATCGAGGTTTTCTCTTCGGCGATTCCGTCGCCATCTTTGTCTTTCATGCGCCATAAATCGGGTGCTACGGCCACGAACAGGTCGTTTCCGTGGGCTAAAACACCCCCGGCTACGTCGGTTACTTCTTCGTGGAAATCATCGACCACCAACTGCGATAAATCCGCGACGCCGTCGCCGGAGGTATCTTCGATTCGGTAAATGTTTTCTTTTTCTACGGTCATGTCCCGCCAATCGTGCGAACCATCGCCGTTGACGTCTTTCAACCAATTATTTTTCTTGCTGTTTTCCGGCGATAAAACCCGGCGGAGAAATGCCCGTTTATCCTCGACGGATTGCAGCCGGTTCGATTCAATCTCCCAATCCTGGTGGCTTCGTATGTCAAATTCAGAATTTTTCTGTCGGTTGGTTCGGGTGTAGTACAACCGGCCCAGGTCGTCGATATCGATTGCAATCGGATCGGCCACGAGCGAATCCACGCCCCACAAGCGAAGCGTAAGGCCCTCAGCCAGTTGGGGCGTGACGGTCGCCTCGATGGCCTTCGCCATTTGCGCGGCCTTTTCGGGATCCAGTCGCTTGATTCGCCGGTCGATGGGGTCTTTCTCTTTCTGGTACCCGACCAGGCAGAGCGTAGAAACCAGGGCGGTGATCCAGAAGAGTTTTTTATTGGGTGTTCGAGGTGTACGGACGGTTTTCATTTTTCAGGACGGTTAATCTTTATCGAATTTTCTACTTTTTGTTTTAACTACTTTTACCAACAAACGTTATTTTCCGGTCGCTGTTTTGTCGAGCAAATGGCTCCGAATTTAGTCGGTTTTTCACACGAAGTGAAAAAGCACCATACGAAGGAATTATAATGCAGGCGGTCGTGTAGAAAAAATGAGTTTATCAGCCCAGTTCCCAATTAACCGGAATGAAGCCGACATTGACCCTTAACCCACCCACCATGTCCACCGAATCAATCGCGCCGCCGACTCGTCTTGCCTCTGCCGACGTGTACCGGGGTTTTGTTATGTTTCTGATGATGGCGGAAGTGCTGCGCCTTTGCACCGTGGCCGAAACTATGCCCGGTAGCGCGGTTTGGGCCTTTTTGTGTTATCACCAGAGCCACGTGGAGTGGCAGGGATGCGCCTTGCACGATTTGATTCAGCCGTCGTTTACGTTTCTGGTGGGGGTGGTTCTGCCGTTTTCGCTGGCGGCCCGGCGTGGCACGGGTGCGAAGCCCGTGCGCGAGACCCGTGCTACGCCTAACGCGTCTACCGAGGGAATCGAGTGGCCCTTGTTCCGGCGGGCACTCCGGCGATCATTGGTGCTGGTGGTGCTGGGTATTTTCCTGCGTTCATTGCACAGCGAACAAACGAATTTCACGTTTGAAGATACCCTGACGCAAATCGGGTTGGGCTATCCATTTCTGTTTCTGCTTGGGTACGCCCCGCCGAAGGGGCAGTGGGTGGCGCTGGCGGTGATTCTGGTCGGTTACTGGCTGGCATTCGCGCTTTTTCCCCTGCCAGAAGGTTTCAATTACAAAGCCGTTGACGTACCTGCCGATTGGCCTCACCACACCACGGGCTTCGCCGCGCACTGGACCAAAAACTCGAACCTCGCCTGGGCCTTCGACACCTGGTTTCTGAATTTGTTTCCCCGAGAAAAAACCTTCCTGTTCAACGGCGGCGGGTACGCCACACTGAGTTTTATCCCGACGCTGGCCACGATGGTGTTGGGTTTGCAGGCCGGAAACTGGCTCCGTCGCCCGCTGACGCATCAGCAAAAGCTCCGTGGTTTTGCGGTGCTGGGCCTGGCTGGCCTGCTTTTGGGCTGGCTCCTCGACGCAACGGGGATTTGCCCGAACGTCAAACGCATCTGGACACCCGCCTGGGTGCTGTTCAGCGGAGGCTGGTGCGCGTTGCTTTTAGCTTTGTTCTACGCGGTGGTCGACGTGTGGCGGGTGCAAAAATCATTTTTTATCTGGAAAGTGATCGGGATGAATTCGATTGCTGCCTACGTGCTGGCCGATACGCTGACGGGCTTCTGGTCGCGCTCGTTGCATACCCACCTGGGGCAGGGCTACGACCAAGTGTTTGGCGAGGCCTACGCGCCGGTTGTCAATGGTTTTTTTGTGCTGGCGATCGAAATTCTGATTTTGTACACGCTGTACCGCCAGCGAATTTTTATCCGAATTTAAATGAACACGAGCGATGGCCCAATTTTTTAGGAGAACCGGTCAAACCAATCAATGAAGTCCGTTTTATGGAAACCACGAACAATTCATCGTATCCCGAACTCATGGAAGGCACCGATGCCTCCGATCAGAACGAGCGGATCCTGACCGGTATCGGTGGGGCCGCGCTGGTGTATTTTGCCTTGCAACGGCCCACGCTGACGCGCCTGTTGCTGACCCTGGCGGGTGGAACCCTCATTTACCGGGGGGTAACGGGCCAATGGCCTGATTTTAAGGGTCTCGTGAGCAACGAAACGTCCGAGTCCGAGCCACTCGAAGTCAACGTTAGCCAGACGATTTCGCGGCCCCGCCACGAAGTGTACCAGTACTGGCGGCAGTTGGAAAACCTACCCAAGTTTATGCAACACCTGGAAAGTGTTTCTCAACTTGACGAAAAACGTTCACACTGGGAAGCTAAAATTCCCGGCGGTATCACCACAGTCCAGTGGGACGCCGAAATTATCGATGAGCAGGAAAATGAGCGTCTCTCCTGGCAGTCGGTACCCGGTGCCACCGTAGAAAATAGCGGCGAAGTGCGCTTTACCGAGGCTCCTTACGGACACGGTACGGTCGTGAATGCTACCATTCGGTACACGCCCCCGGCGGGTAAACTTGGTGACGCGGTTGGGGCGTTGTTCAACCCGGCGTTCCAGGGTATGGTCGAAGCCGACCTGACGCGCTTCAAAGAAGTGATGGAAGGCAGCATGGTCGGAGCGCTTTGAATAATGAATAATGAATAATGAACAATGAACAATTAACAATGAAAAAATACAGTCGCGCGGCCCCGAGTCCTTGCGGTCAATGTATGCCATTGTTAATTGTTCTTTGTTCATTGATTAGCCCTTCCAACTCACTCAGTGGGATTTCCACGACGGTGATGCCCTGCGCGTAGGACTTGATTTCGTAGGGATTATACAAAAATTTGAGGCTGGTGGGCGTCAGCGTAAAGTTGTCGTTTAGGGCGAACCGGTCGTTTTCAAAAAAATACTTTCCCTTCAGCGACTCATCGAATTTGAGCTTTTCCACTTGCCGAAAATGCTTCTCGGCCAGGGCGTTGAGCGTTTTTTCGTAACCCGGTTTAAACAACGCGTCGAGCGTAAGACGGCGGCCCGTAGCGCGGTCGTGGTTGACAAAACGCGTTGCCGAATTGGGGTGCGCTCCGCCGCTGTTCAGGTACCAGGCGTGGGCCAGGCACACCAACCGGGGCGTTTGGCGCAGTACCTGGGTTCTGATCTCCAGTCGCCAGGTTTCGGCCACGGGAAGGCTGTCCGAGGCTTCACTCACGTACCGGTCGTAATCAGCGGTAAAGTTTTGGGCGGCATCTTCCAGGGTTTTGGCGCGTAGCGCTTCTTCTCCTTCGGGTTCGGCCATCGTGATGACATCGGCCCGGAGGCTGTCGTTGAGTGCCCGAAAGGCATCCCCCGTAAATTCAGGATACTCAAACGAGGCCACGGCGCAGAGCGAATCGGGCTGCGCGCAGGCTTTGCTACGTGCTTCATACGTGCGCATCGCGTAAGCCAGCGTGTCGGGTGTGGCGGTTGCCGTTGTTTGCGTGGCGGGTTGGCGACTCTCGCACGCGGCCAGAACGAACAAGCTGAGAGGTAGGAGTTTATGGAAAAACATATTCAGTGAAAAATTAAAAGTGAAAAGTTAAGAGTGAAAGTGAAAAATTGAAATTTAGGTAACCGCACGGCGGACCGCCTGTTCTTCAACTTTTCACTTTTAATTTTTCACTTTTCGTTGCTTTTTTCCGCCCAAATCTGGCAGAGGTGGACGATGACTTCAACGGCTTTTTCCATATCCTGCACCGAAACCCACTCGTGTTTGGAGTGAAAGGCGTGCTCCCCCGCGAAGAGGTTGGGGCAGGGCAAGCCCATGAACGACAGCCGCGACCCGTCGGTGCCGCCCCGAATACTCATTTTGCGCGGCTCCAGCCCCGCCCGGCGAATGGCTTCCTCGGCAAAATCGCTCACGGCGGGGTGCAAATCCAGGATTTCCTTCATGTTGCGGTACTGCTCCACGACCTCGATTTCGGCTCGGGAGCGGGGGTAGGCGCTCATGACTTCGTCGGTAAGGGTCCGCAACAGCGATTCGTGGCGGAGCAAACCGTCTTCCGAAAAATCGCGCACGATGAATTCAACCGTCGCCGTTTCGACGGCGCCTTTCAGGCCCACCGGATGCACGAAGCCTTCGCGCCCCGTGGTGCTTTCCGGCGAGAGTACGTCTTTGGGCAGCTTGGCGACCAGTTCGGCGGCCATTTTAAGGGCACTTTCGAGTTTACCTTTGGCAAAACCAGGGTGTGCGCTCACGCCGTGAAAGGTAATGCTGACGCCATCGGCGGAGAAGGTTTCGTCTTCGAGCGAACCCCGCGTTTCCCCGTCGACCGTGTAGCCGTAGTCGGCATCGAGTTTGTCTAAATCGACTTTGGCCGTGCCGCGCCCGATTTCCTCGTCGGGGGTGAAGAGAATTTTAACCGTCCCGTGCTTGATTTCCGGGTGCGTGAGCAGGTACTGCACCGCATCCATGATTTCGGCCAAACCCGCTTTGTTGTCGGCCCCGAGCAGGGTGTTGCCGCTGGCCGTGATGATGTCGTTGCCGAGTTGATCCTGCAAATCGGGGTGTTCGCTCCTGCGAATGATTTGCGTGGGGTCGTCGGGCAAAACCAGATCGGAGCCGTCGTAATTTTTATGGATGATGGGCTTCACGTTCGCCCCCGAACTATCGGGCGAGGTGTCCACGTGCGAGCAAAAACAAATCACGGGCACGGATTGATCCGTCGTAGCGGGCAACGTCGCGTACACGTAGCCCCATTCGTCGAGGTGGGCGTCGGCCAGGCCCAGCGCCCGCAATTCATCCGCCAGCAGGCGGCCCAGCGCCTTTTGTTTTTCGGTCGAGGGGTACGTCGCTGAGTGTGGGTCCGACTGCGTGTCAAGCTGCACGTAGCGCAGAAAACGTTCCGTAGCGGTATTTCGGTAAGTAGTCAGGGGCATGGTTGGGAAGGCGATTGACCGAACAAACTTAGGGTTTTCCCGGTTATTTTTCTGAAAAAGTGGGTCGGGTAGCCATCACGTGCTATTTTTGGGCTATCCACACCGAATGGGTCGTTTTTAGTTAATTTCGCCCCATCCCCTATCCTGTTTACTACCTCATTTACGTTCTAACCTCTTTTGTTTATGCCTGATTTTGCAGAACTTTCCCTGGATGGCAAAACCTACCAGTTGCCCATCGTGGTTGGCACGGAAGGCGAAAAAGCGATCGATATCAACGCCCTGCGCGACCAGTCGGGGTACATCACCCTCGACTCAGGCTATAAAAATACCGGGGCTACCCGCAGTGCGGTTACCTTTCTCGATGGCGAGTTGGGCATTTTGCGCTACCGGGGTTACGCCATCGAGGATTTGGCCGAAAAATCGAGTTTTCTGGAAGTCGCCTATTTGCTGATTTACGGCGATTTGCCGACCAAAGAGGAGTTTGCCACGTTTGAAAGCGGCATTCGCCGCCACACGATTGTCAACGAAGATATGCGGAAGATTTTTGAAGGCTTCCCCGTCAATGCGCACCCGATGGGCGTACTCTCGTCGCTGGTGTGCGCCATGAGCGCGTTTTATCAGGGCGACAACGGCAAAGATGACCACCTGAATATCATCCGGTTGATGGCCAAAATGCCCACGATGGCCACCTGGAGTTACAAAAAATCGCAGGGCCACCCCATCAATTACCCCAACAACCAACTCGACTACTGCACCAACTTCCTCAACATGATGTTTGCGCTGCCCGTCGAATCGTACCACGTGGATCCGGTGGTGGCGAGTGCGTTGAACAAGCTGCTGATTCTCCACGCCGACCACGAGCAAAACTGCTCCACGTCGACGGTGCGGCTGGTGGGTTCGTCGCGGGCCAATCTGTTTTCGTCGATCTCGGCGGGCATCAACGCACTCTGGGGGCCACTCCACGGCGGGGCCAATCAGGAAGTGATCGAGATGCTCGAAGACATCAAAGCCGATGGCGGCGATAGCAAAAAATACATCGCGATGGCGAAAGACAAAAGCAGCGGTTTCCGGCTGATGGGTTTTGGCCACCGGGTGTACAAAAACTTTGACCCCCGCGCCAAGATCATCAAAAAAGCCGCCGACGACGTACTCAACAAACTGGGCGTAAACGACCCGATATTGAGCATTGCCAAAGAACTGGAAGAGGCGGCCCTCAACGATGAATATTTCGTGGCTCGCAAGCTGTACCCCAACGTCGATTTTTACTCGGGCATCATCTACCGGGCGCTGGGCATCCCGACGAATATGTTTACGGTGATGTTTGCGCTGGGTCGGCTGCCGGGCTGGATTGCCCAGTGGAAAGAAATGCGCGAAGCCAAAGAACCCATCGGTCGCCCGCGCCAGATTTACGTCGGGGCCACCAACCGCGAGTACGTGGCTATGAGCGAGCGCTTTCGGTTTGTGGAGAAGTAATCGTTTGAGGTCTCTACGAAAAAGGCTCTTTCCAACCTGGAAAGAGCCTTTTTTATTCGCGTTAACTCATGCGAGCAAGAGATCGGGTTGTTAAAAAATGCCCGGCGATTGGCTGGTTGGGTCAGAAATTACCAGCGAAATAGCCCCGGTAAATGGAGAAACCTTATTTTACATCAATCGAACGGTAGGCTTGCAGGGCGTTCCGCGCTCCCTCCTCGCCGGGCCTGCTCAGGCCGTGTTCGAGGCCCACAAATCCCCGGTAGCCTTTGTTGTAGAGGTGTTGCAACACGTTTGGGTAGTTGATTTCGCCGGACGTCGGTTCTTTTCGTCCAGGCGTGTCGCCCATTTGAATGTACGCAATTTCGTCCCAGGCGTAGTCCAGCGTCGGTAGCAGATGACCCTCCTGAATCTGGACGTGGTAGAAATCAAACAGCACCTTCACGCCCGGTCGACCCACGGCTTTGGCCAGCGCGTAAGCCTGCGGGATGGTGTGCAGAAACATATTGGGGTGGTCTACCTTGTGATTCATCGATTCCATCACCATGATTAGACCGTGCGGCTCGTAGAGGTCGGCGATGCGTTTGAGCAGGTCAATGGCATTAGCCATCTGGAAATCCCAGGGCAGTTTCGGGTCAGCCGCGCCCAGTACGTTGTGGATGAATTTGGTGTTCATGCGTTTGGCAATCTCCACCGATGCCCGCACATCGGCGAGGACTTTCTCGCGCAGGCTGGCATCACGCCCGGCGAAGGTCACGTCTTTAAAAGTCAGGGTGCCCACAAACTGCCCAAACTCCATACCCAACTGCTGAATAGCCCGGCTGATGCGCTCCTGCTCGGCAGTGGGCCGGTTTTTAAGCATCGTATTTTCCCAGGCCCGGAACCCCTGGTCATGTCCCCACCTGACCTCCTCGACCGGGTCAGTGCCCGCCAGGCTTTTGAAAATGCCAAATTCGGGCGAGAATTTGGTTTTGAATGGAGCGGGGTCTTTCGGTTCGGCCAGAGTGGGTAAGAGTACGGAAGCAGAAACGCCGGAAAACATGGTAGCTCCGGCCAATAAACCATTTTTAACAAACAGGCGACGTTCCATGGGGAAGGATATTGAGGGGTAAGTGTAGGATCATTCGTGACGGTTCAAGGGCGGTTTTGTCAGCCCTTTTTCGACGATGCGTCCCGGTTGAAATACTGAAGCGGCATCAACGCAGAATCGACTGGTCGGTTTTGGGATCCTGATCCTGACCGAGCAGGAACGCCATCAGGTCGGCCATTTCTTGCTTCGTGAGCAACTGATCCAGGCCCTGCGGCATCATCGACGCGTTTTGCAAGTCCATCGAAACGACATCGGTCCGGGGAATACGCACGGACGTTGTCGGCGACGTACCCAGCACAAGGGCCGTCGGGGTTTGCTCCTGGATGATGCCGGTGTAGTCGCCCGCTTTGGTTTTGACGCGGTACGTTTCGTACTCCCGCACAAAACTAACGCTCGGATACACGATGGCTTCGAGCAGGTCGTGCGCCGAGCGGTCCCGCTGGATAGACGTCAGGTCAGGACCCAGTTTGCCGCCTTCGGAACGCACTTTGTGACAGGTGTAGCAGATGGCTTTGCCGTAGAAAAGCGTGCGGCCCCGTTCGAGGTCACCGTCCGCAATCCGATTTTCCATGGCCTGAAGGCGCTGTAGCCGACCCGCCTGAACCTGATGCAACTGACTCATCAACGCATCCACGGCTGGCTTGGCGTCAGCCGGATATTCGGCGAAGAGGGTTTTTAGGTTATCCTCCGAAAAACCGTCTAAACTCGGCGATTTGGTGAGGGTAGTCGCCAGGGCAACGCCAATTGGCCCCGAGTGCGCGCCCCTGAATACCGGCACGAGGCGCGGCAGAATGAACGCATCCGCCCTGGGCAGGTATTCCTGCGCCAGTTTCAGCAGTTGGCTATCGGACAACTTCCCCTGCGCCAGTACCGTGGCCGCCTGCTGGCGAAGTGGGGCTTCGGTTCCGGTCGTCAACTGCCCGTACAGGTAAGCAAAGTGCAGGTCGTTGAAGGTGGCCTGAGTCTTGAGCAACGCACCGATTGCACCCATCCGTAGGGAGGCTGGGTTTTGGGCATCGTCGGCTACCTGCCGGAGTTGGTTCGTTAAGGCGGTCAGGCTTCGCAAGCCGACCAGTTCCAGGGCGCGGGCCTGCACCTGTGGATCGTGGGCCGCAACAAGTTGCTGCCCAATTCTTTCCACCCAGACCGGCGGTAATTTCTCGGTCGGGTAGCGGGCCATCGTACTCAGCAAGAACAACTTACGTTCCTTCGAGGCACCCTGCATCTGATCGGCCATGAAGTGCTGCATATCGGCATTACCGCTAAAAGCCACCAGTATATCGCCCAACAATTGCTCCTCGTTGGTGGTCAGGGTTGCTTCCTTGAAGCGACTGCGGAGAAAAGTGGTCATCTCGCCCGACCAGTTGGGGTGATGCGAGGCCACCCAAAGCGCCGTGCGTTGAAGATTTTTGTTCGGGCTGTTCAGAAAAGCAGTCAGTTGGTTGGCCCGCAACGTGGAGGCCGGCATCTGATCCAACGCAATCAGCGCGGCTTCCCGCACCAGGGGCGAGGGGTGTCCCAGGGCCAACCCGACCGGCTGCGGTTGGTTGAGCGTAATCAGGGCGTAAATGAGGGCGTGCCGAACGAAGCGGTCTTCGGTTTTGGCGGCTGCGGCCAGCAAAGCCGGAATGGCCTGTTTATCGCCAAGCTGACCCAGTGCGGTAGCCGCCTGCCGACGAGCGGCGGGTTCGCCCTGACCAACCATTATCCGAAGTTGAGGTATCGCCTGGGCGTCACGGGCTAACCCCACCGACCGGGCAGCGGCCACCCGTACCTGGAGATGTGCGTCGCTCAACCCGGCGCGGACGGCCGCCCGAGCCGGAGCCGATCCGATCCGGTAGAGCGCAAAAATGGCCTTCGTCCGCGCATTGGCCGAGGACGACCGGCGTAGCACATCGGTGAGGGTGGCTACGGCGCCTCCGCCCTGATCGACCAATCGCTGCACGGCCCGGTCGCCAACAGTCGGGCGGGGGTCGGTCAGGTACGCGGCGGCTTTGGCGGGTGGGAGCGATGCCCAGGAAATTTGATTGCCGTAGGGGTCAGCCACGTTGGCTGCTCCCTTGCGGCGCACCCGGTAGATAGACCCCTGTAAATCCGGCTTGGACACCTGCGAGAGCGGACACCCTTCGATGAACCAGCCCCCGGTTTCGACCACCAGCAGGCTGCCGTCGGCATCTTCCAGCACGTCGGTTGGGTGGAAATCTTCGTTGTTTGAGGCAAAAAAGACCTGGTCTTCCGTGCGGAACGAAGCCCCTTCCCGGAATAGCTTGTGCCGAAGTACCCGGTGGGTGTTAAACTGGGCACTGAACAGATTATCCTTAAAATCAGCACCCAGCCCCGCGCTCCGGTAGCGGCCAATGCCTGAGGGGGACACGCGGGAATATTTCGACACCACCGGCATCAGTTCACCGGTCCGGACGAGGCTGTCGCGGGCGATGTTGTTGTTGGGCTTGGGATAAACTCCGCCTTCGGTCCAGTAGACCAGCGCGTCGCGCTGACCGGCCTGCGGATTGGTAAAGTAGGTTTCGGTGCCGATAGGCTCGGCGGCTTCCGTGAACGTCAGTTCAACCGGATTGTTCATTCCGCCCGCCGAAATCCATTCCAAGCCCGAACCGTCTGGGCGAACGCGCCAAATACGGGCCGTTTTTCCCTGGAGACGCTGGCCTTCCTGCGTGGTCACGTCGAACCCCATGATGGCATTGGTCAGGTAAAGCCAGCCATCCGGCCCCATGAACGGGCCGATCAGGCTGTTGGCATTGACGTTGAGCGTCCAGCCGGTCAGTAGCACCTCCCGCTGGTCGGCCACGCCGTCTCCGTCGGTATCGGTTAGTTTGAGCAGGTCGGGCGCGGACGAGGCGTAGAGACTCCCTTTGTAAAAAACTCCTCCCTGCGGAAAGCCCACCTTGTCGGCGAAGACGGTGCTTTTGTCGTACACGCCGTCGCCGTTTTTGTCTTCCAGTAACTTGATGCGGAATTGCGGATTCTCAAGGGCGTCTTTGGTCTTTTTATAAACGTGCCCCGTCGATTCAAAAACGAACATACGCCCGGTTTCGTCGATCATTGCAAACATGGGGTAATCCACCAGGTCAGGCCCGGCCGCAATCTCCACCGCGTAGCCCTCCGGTACCTGGATGTCGGCCAGTGGGTTGGAAATCGCCCACGTGGGCGATGATTCCCGGCGGTTCTGAGGAGACCACCTGTTGAACAAGAGAATACCTACCAACAGACTGAGGAGCAGCGCGATGTAGGCGGGCCTGGGGAGGTTCATGGGCGATGGAGGGGTTGAGGTTTGTAGCCGACCTTGCCGGTAAGTTCGGTTTTAAGGTAAGGTAAAGTAAGGTTAGGCGAAAAGTTGGGATTTTCCAAAAAGTAAGTAAGTGGTCAAAAGTAACGTGTATTCTTTTTTGGTGGACAAACCGCGCGGCGTACCGTCCGAGTAC
>JAJAZB010000424.1 GCA_026785975.1 Cytophagaceae bacterium
ACATCGAGTCCTGCATTCGAAGCATCGTAGCCGAAGGAATTCCCGGCGACCTCATCGAAACCGGCGTGTGGCGGGGCGGGGCCACAATTTTCATGAAAGCCGTGCTGAAGACCCTGGGCGTAACCGACCGCACCGTGTGGGTGGCCAACTCGTTTGAAGGCCTGCCCAGACCCAATGCCGCCCAATACGCCGCCGATGCGGGCGACACCCACCACACCTACCCCGAACTGGCCGTTTCGCTGGAAGAAGTGCAATCAAATTTTGAGAAATATACCCTGCTCGACCGAAATGTAAAGTTTCTGAAGGGCTGGTTTAAAGATACCTTGCCCACGGCCCCCATCGAGCAACTGGCCTTGCTCCGCCTCGACGGCGATATGTACGAATCGACGATGGACGGATTGGTGAATCTATACCCGAAGGTTTCGGTGGGCGGTTACGTCATCGTCGATGATTGGGGCGTAGTGCCCGCCTGCCAGGAGGCCGTCAACGATTACCGCCGTCAGCACGGCCTAACGGAGAAAATCGTTCCGATCGACGCCAGCGCCGTGTACTGGCGGAAGGAAAAGTGAGCCAAGTTGTTGAACTTTGAAGCCGGGATTCGCCATTCGAACCCCGGCTTTTTTGCGTGGATATTCACCAACTTTTACGTGATCACTGGGGCTTCGACCAGTTCCGGCCCTTGCAGGAAGACATCATCCGCTCCGTGCTCGCCGGGCGCGACACGCTCGCGCTGATGCCCACGGGCGGGGGCAAGTCGTTGTGTTTTCAGGTACCCGCGTTGGCGCAGGCGGGCGTGTGCATCGTCGTATCGCCCCTGATCGCGCTGATGAAAGACCAGGTCGAGGCCCTCAAGCGGCGGGGAATCAGGGCCGTGGCGGTGTACTCGGGCATGAGCCGAAGTGAGATCGACATTACGCTCGACAACTGCATTTACGGCGATGTAAAATTCCTCTACGTTTCGCCCGAACGCCTCCAAACCGACCTGATGCGCGAGCGAACGAAGCGCATGAATGTCTGCCTGCTGGCCGTCGATGAAGCCCACTGCGTATCGGCCTGGGGCTACGATTTCCGGCCCCCGTACCTCCAGATCGCCGAGTTTCGTGAACTGATTCCCAAAGTGCCCCTCATCGCGCTCACGGCGACGGCCACGCGCGAAGTCCGCGCCGACGTGCAGGAGAAACTCGGGATGCGCCAGCCCGCCGTCTTTCAGCAGAGTTTTGCCCGACCCAATCTTTCCTACTCAGCCCTGCCTGAGGAAAACAAGGAGCAACGCCTGTTGCGAATGGTTCAGAAAGTATTTGGTTCCGGCGCGGGTGGGGCGGCGGTCGTGTACGTACGCAATCGGAAACGCACGCAACTGATCGCCAACCAGTTGAGTCAGCAGGGAATCCCGGCGACGTTTTACCACGCCGGTTTGAGCAACGAGGAACGTTCCACCCGGCAGGATGCCTGGTTGAAAAACAGCGTCCGGGTGATGGTAGCGACCAACGCTTTTGGCATGGGCATCGACAAACCCGACGTGCGGCTGGTGGTACACCTCGACCTGCCCGACACCCTCGAAGCCTACTACCAGGAAGCGGGCCGGGCCGGGCGCGACGGGCAAAAAGCCTGGGCCGTGGCGCTGTACGGCCCCGCCGATGCCCGCGACCTGGAGCGACAAATCGAGCAGAGCTACCCACCCGCCGAACAGGTACGGCGCGTGTACCAATGCCTGGCCAACTACTACCGGCTGGCCGTGGGGAGTGGCGCGGGGGCGGGTTTTGAATTCGATTCGGCCGATTTTCAGGCTACCTTCGGGCTGCAATCCACCGAAACGTTTTACGGTTTGAAAACCCTGGAAAGTGAAGGATTTATTCAACTGAGCGACGCGTTTTTCCGACCCTCCAAACTCCACCTGACGGTCGATAACCGGGAGTTGTATGAGTTTCAGGTGAAAAACGCGCAATTCGACGCTTTCACCAAATTACTGCTTCGGATGTACGGCGGTGAGGTGTTCTCGGCGTTTGTGCCCATTTCGGAAACGGCCCTGGCCAAGAATTTCCGGGTACCGATGCCCGAAATCCAGCAACTGCTCCGGCAACTGGTGTCGATGGGTATTGCCGACTACGAGCCGCAGAAAACCAAACCGACGCTGACGTTTCTGATGCCCCGCCTCGACGCGGCTACCCTGCCACTGAGCCTGCAAACCATCGCCCTGCGTCGCCAACGGGATCTCGACAAAGCCCGCGCCGTGGCGACCTACGTGCAGCAAACGCGCCGCTGCCGGACGCAGATGCTACTGGAGTATTTTGACGAACGTTCTGACACTGAGTGCGGCGTGTGTGATAATTGCTTGGCAAAACGCAGACAACGCTCCGACCAAGCGACTATCCAGTCCGGGGTCGGAGCCACCTTTTCCGAGCGCGAGCGCATCCTGAATACCCTCGCCGGGAGCAGCATGACCGTTCACAAACTCATCGCCACACTGGCCCCGCGCAACGAAAACGCCTTGATCCTGGTTCTGCGCGAGATGGTAGCGACCGGCGAAGTCACCTACGACGCTGTCGGAAATTTATACAAATCCTAATGAATCAGTAGTTTACGAGATCCCACCATGTACCACTACGACGACAAAGCCTGGTTGCCCGCTCTGTTTACCATCAACCGCGCGGATACTGCCCGCAAACTCGGACCCTGGCTCTTGGGTATGCTGATTTACACGTCCCTGGTGGCCGTAGGCTTTCTCGAATGGGCTAAATTCAACGGTCAGAAGGATTGGAGCAACATCGCCGTGATGCATTCGCTGTTGGGCTTCGCCATTTCGACGCTGCTGGTTTTTCGCACCAACACCGCCTACGACCGCTGGTACGAAGGGCGGCGACAGTGGGGCACGTTGATCAACAATGCCCGAAATTTAAGCATCAAACTCGCGCATATTCTTGAACCCGACGCCCTCGAAGACCGGCTATTCTTCCGGGTGATGATTCCGAATTTCGCCTTTGTTCTCAAAAATCACCTCCGAAATACGTTCCTGCACGCGGAGTGGCAACCCTTGCCCAACGCCCAGGGCGACGCTTTGCCCCAGCATCAGCACCTGCCCAACTACGTGGCTTCCCTAATTTTCGGCAAACTCAACGAACTCCATAAACGCGGCATTATTTGCCCGGAGCATCTGCTGGTCGTCAATGCGGAGTTTCAATCGCTCCTGGATGTGTGTGGTGCCTGCGAACGCATCAAAAACACGCCCATTCCCTACTCGTACAGTTCATTTCTGAAAAAATTCATTTTCATTTACTGCATCACCCTTCCCTTCGGCTACGTGATGAGCTTGCATTACTGGGTCATTCCGGTGGTGGTATTCATTTTTTACGTGTTAGCCAGCCTCGAAATTATCGCCGAGGAAATTGAAGACCCCTTCGGCACCGACGCCAACGATCTTTCGACGGAGGAATTTTGTGTCGATTTGCGCAAACACGTGGGAGAATTGCTGTGAAAAGAGTAGGGAGAATAGTGGACAGAGGATGGAGTAGAGAGAACACAGGATAGTGAATTAGTAAATACCTTAGCATCCAGAATTCTCTATCCTCTATCCACTAATCTCTGTCCTCTTTTTTAATTTCTTCATCAATCATGCCTTCAAACCGCGAACTCTTTCATACCCTCCTCGACCATCTCCATCAAAAAACCGCCCAATCCTACCTCGGCGGTGGTCCGAAAAAGCTGGACGATCAGCACAAAAAAGGCAAACTGACCGCCCGCGAGCGCGTGGCTTACCTGATCGATAAAGACAGTAATTTCCTGGAAATCGGCCTTTTCGCCGGGGATGAAATGTACCCCGACGAAGGCGGTTGCCCCTCGGGTGGCGTGGTGGTGGGGATTGGGTACGTGAGTGGTCGGCAGTGCGTGATTGTGGCCAACGATGCCACCGTCAAGGCCGGGGCCTGGTTTCCGATTACGGCCAAAAAGAACCTGCGGGCGCAGGAAATCGCGCTGGAAAATCGCCTGCCCATTATTTATCTGGTCGATTCG
>JAJAZB010000425.1 GCA_026785975.1 Cytophagaceae bacterium
ACCAAAACGTTTATTTACGAAGGCCGCGACATTCTGACCAACGAAAAACTCATCGAAAAGCAGTACGAAATCCCCCCCGCCCAAACCGCAGAGGAAGTGCTGGGTTTCTACGCCCGACGCATTGCGCAAGACATCAAACTTCCCTCGCAATTCGCGGCACTCGTGCCGAAAATCCGCGAGTTTTTTTCGGTTAAAGCGTTTGGAACGACTATCGAAAACCTGAACGAACCCGAAGTTATCCGGGCCATGAGCAGCAACCTGGCCAACCACGTCGTTGTCAACGAGTTCAGAAAAGCCCTGCGCGATTTGGTGGTGGAAGAAAGACAACCGCAACTGCTCAACGCCAGCCGGTATTTGTCCGAAACATTGCCGTTTCCGTTTTCCCGTAAATTGTTTGATTCCCCACGCACCGTGTTCAACTACGCGGCCTGCGACAATGATTTTGAACTGGCCTTCGCCCGCTTCCTGGCCCGGGTCGAGGAAGTAGCCGCCTTTGCCAAACTGCCCGAATCGTTCGGCTTCTGCATTCAGTACACCGACGCCGTGGCCAACATCCGCAACTACTACCCCGATTTCGTGGCCCGACTCACCGACGGTTCACACTGGCTCCTGGAAACGAAAGGCCGCGAGTACGTGGAGGTAGACCTGAAAGAAAACGCGGCCCTAATTTGGTGCGAAGCGGCCACCAACCTGACCGACGTGCGCTGGCAATACCTGAAGGTTTTGCAAAGGGATTTTGAAAATCTGCAACCCGATTCGTTCGCCGATTTGCGAATTGCCATCAGCCCGCCGACGTTGTTTGACTGAATTATCTGGAACGACGGGACAGGCCAGGGTGGGTTACGGACACAGCCTGAGAAGTAGCTACTTCCGCTTCCGCCAAACCAAACGCTTCGTCGTCGTGCGGTAAAGCCCGAGGCCCGTCGTTTTTTCAATAAACTTTCCTCGCTCGTCGCATCTGCCATGCGGACAAGCGGGAATTAGACGTCCAATCCTTAGCCAATACACCCTCTTTCCACCCCCCACGGCACATCCTCCCGCGAAAAGTCGGCTGATTCCCTTATTTTCAGCCTTACGTTTCACTGGGAAAACCGATGCCGTTCAAAAAAACGCTCTACCGAATTACGCACTGGGAAACCTGGGATTACCGGATCAAGCTGGTTCCGCTGGCTCCGGTATGGTTTTGGCATTGTTTGCGGGCGGGTTCCTGGTGGTTTTTTACACCCTCCAACCCGACGCTGACCTTCGGGGGGTTTGAAGGGGAGAGCAAAAAAGAAATGTACGACCAGTTGCCGCCCGCGCTCTACCCCCGTAGTGTATACGTTGCGCCCACGCTCTCGCTGGCCGAGGCCGAGCAACTGGTGATTGCCCATCGGTACGACTACCCGTTTGCCGTCAAGCCCGACGTGGGGATGATGGGGTTGATGTTTCGCAAAATCAGTACGGTAGAGGAATTCCGGCAGTACCACCAGAAAATGCCGGTGCGGTACATCGTGCAGGAACTGGTGCGCTACCCGATTGAAGTCAGCGTGTTTTATTACCGGTTTCCCAACGCGGCGCGAGGTACCATCACCGGATTTTTGCGGAAAGAATTTCTGGAAGTGTTGGGCGATGGGAAAAGTACCCTGTGGCAGTTGATTTGTGAATATCCCCGCGTGGCCTACCGGCTGGATGAAATGAAAGCCAAACACGCCGACAAGCTGGAGTACATCGTGCCGGAGGGCGAAATCTACTGCCTCAACTACGCGCTAAACCTGACCCGTGGTGGAAAACTCGTGAGCCTGGCCCACGAAAAAGACGAACGCCTGCTGGCCGTTTTCGACGAACTAAGCCATTTTACCAAACACTTTTATTTTGGGCGCTACGACATCAAATGCGCCTCCATCGAAGATCTCAAGGCGGGGAAAAACTTTTCCATTCTCGAATTCAACGGCAGCGGTGCCGCGCCGCACCACGTGTACGGCAACGGTAATACGTTGTGGCAAGCCTACCGGATCATCCTGCACCACTGGGCCGTTCTCGCTGAAATTTCAAAACAAAACGCCCGGAATGGTGTGCCGTACTGGAAATTCAGGCCGGGCTGGGCCTTTTTGAAAGGGGCCAAAAGGCATTTAAAAACGCTGAAGCGCTTGGAGTTGGAGGCGGAAACCCACCCCGCGCCACGCAGCGAGGGCGCTTGAGTTTCCCGCCGTTTACACCCACCCAAACCGTTCCATCAACCAGTCTTTCTGCTGGCGGGCCACGGGAATGCTCGCGCCGTTGGTGAGCACGAGGTAGTTCCCTTCGCCTTTCACGTAGCGTTGAATGTGGTCGAGGTTGACGAGGTACTGCCGGTGTACCCGCAGGAAATTGCGCTCTTCGAGTACGTCCTGCACGTCGCGCAGGGTTTTGGTGAGCAGGTAGTGGCGCCCGTCGGTCAACACAAGTTTGGTGTAATTGCTGTCGGATTCGGCGTACAGAATTTCCTTCAATTCCACAAAAACCATCCCGTTCTGGTGCGGCACGGCCAGTTTGCTGGGCGCGGTGCCCGCCAACTGGCTACGGAGCAAATCAAGCGGGCGGGCACCGGGGCGGAGGCGGCGCTCGGCTTTGCGCACGGCCGCTTTCAACTCCTCACTATCGACGGGTTTGAGCAGGTAATCGAGGGCGCTGAAGCGAAAGGCTTTCAGGGCGAAGGCATCGTAAGCGGTCACGAAAACCAGCCCCGCCGGAATTTCTTCGAGCTGTTCGAGCAACTGAAAACCGTTCATCCGGGGCATTTCGATGTCGAGGAAAAGCAAGTCAGGCTCCAGTTTTTTCAGCAGTTTCAATCCTTCTTCACTGCTGGTGGTCTGGCCCAGCACCTGCACCTGCGGGCAATACTGCGCCAATTGCAGGGCCAGTAGCCGCAGGCTGTCGGGT
Organism: Cytophagaceae bacterium; assembly: GCA_026785975.1. Lineage (GTDB taxonomy): Bacteria > Bacteroidota > Bacteroidia > Cytophagales > Spirosomataceae > JAJAZB01. The sequence continues at coordinate 2,902 of JAJAZB010000425.1, forward strand.
TCGTCGTCGATGAGAATAGCGTTCATTTTTAATGATTGAAAGTTGAATGAGCGAATGAGTGAATAATACTAATTCCAACTGTACACGGCGTATTTCCATGCATAGCGAGGGACTGGGTTGATAAGTGAAAAACACGTCATTTGAAAATTGATTTAGTATAAGAGACTATCTGAAAACTATGCTTTACCCGTATCAGCGTAACCGCGCGGCGGACCGCCGCGCGGTTACGCTGACGGTGTTTTCAGACAGCTTCTAAGTTATCGCGTTAGCCTATTCACTCAGTTTTTCATTGGCAATTAAACCGGTATCCAAATCTCTACTTCCGTCCCGGCGGGTTGGCCTTCAGCATCGACCAGGTCGTGAATTTCGATGCGCGTCTGGCTTTGGTACAATTGATTGATCAGCCCGATGCGCTCGGAAGTTACCTGCATCCCAAACGACTTTTGCCGGGTGGCCGACTTGCTCCTGAGTTCAGACGCTTTGGCCCGGCCCACCCCGTCGTCGGTGATGGTCACGCGCAGGTGGTTCTCGTCGGGTTGGGCCACGCCAACCCGTACCTGGCCGCCTTCGGGCTTGTGCATCAGCCCGTGCCAGATGGCGTTTTCAACGTAGGGTTGCAGCAGCAGCGGCGGAATTTCGAGGTACTGGGGGTCGAGGCCCGGCTCTACCCTGATTTCATACGCCAGTTTGTCTTTGAATCGCATGGCTTCCAGTTCGTTTTCGAGCGTGACGCGCTCGGAGCGGGAGTTTTCCAACACCAGGCGAATCAAGCGGCTGAAGGTGGTCAGGTACGCCGAAGCGGTTGGGGCGTCGTTTTCCAGGGCGTAAAGTTTGATGGAATTGAGGCAGTTGAAAATAAAATGTGGGTTCATCTGACTCCGCAGGGCCGTCATTTCCGTTTCGGTCAGTCGCCGGTCAAACTCGGCGCGAAGTTGGCCGATCCGTTGCTCTTCGAGTTGGTGCGCCTGATCGAGCACTTCTACGGTCCGTTCCCGCAAGTGGCGCTCCAATTCGGCGGTTTGCTCCCGCTGGAGGCGTTGGTTTTCTTCAAGTTGCGCAATCGACTGGTGCTGCACGGCTTGTTTTTCGGCTTCGTGCAAAAAACTCCGTCGCCCCAGGGCCAGCGAAAAACACAACATTTCGAGCAAAGTACCCAGGGCGAAGTAGGCCGAGGGCGTTCGGAGCAGGCCGGTCGTGGTCTGGAAACCACTCCGGTTGAGGTACACCGTCGTGACGATTCCCCCCAGCAAGAGCAACGACCCGGCGATGGCGTAGTGCCGCAGGGGATGCCGACTGCGCAGCAACAACCCCAGAAACATCAGCAGGGTACCGTAGTTGAGCACACTCACGACACCGTAAAACAGAAATCCGCCCCGCCAAAATCCACCCACGACAATTTTCAGTACGGAAATCAGCAGGAGCAGGATCACAAACGCCAGATATCCCCGCAGCCAGCGCCAGAGCCGGGGCTGCTGCCGGGGCACGTGGAGCAGACTGCCCAGAAAATGCAGGTACGCCAACTGAATGCCGTAGCCCAAGCCCCAGGGTCAGGGAAAAAACCAGTTTGGGGCCGGGGAGTGGGAGCGGCAAGCCCAAGCTCATGTCGGCGGAGCGCCACAGCCAGAGGAGGGTTCCGGCCAGGTAGGCCGCGTACCAGGCGTAGGTCCGGTCGCGGGTGAGGAGAAACTGTCCCAGCGAAAAAAAACTCACGAACAGCACGCTACCCAACGCCGCGCTGAAGAAAAGCAGGGCCGGGGCCGCCTGGCGGGTGTTTTCGGCCCTGAAAAGTTGGTACGCAGGCACCGAGTACAATTCCACCCGGAAGCGGTCGAAACTTCGGAAGTAATCGCTCACCCGCACCCAGTATAACCGACTCTGACCCGGAGGCACCCCAACCGGCAGGCCGTACCGGTCGAGTGCCGCCCCGCTGGGTCGCGGGCCAGCCCAGTACCCGCCCGAGGCGGTGAGGTGGGGGCGTCCGGGCGGGGCTTCCTCCATCGGCACCACCGACGTGTGCCGCCCGGTGTAGAGCACGGCCCGCAGGGTGTCGCCGGGCTGGGCATTGCGGAGCCGGAACCGAAACCAGAGCACCTTGAGCGAATTGACTTTGGGACGGCTCAAGGGATTTTGCTTTTCAAACGCCGCGAACGGTTCCCGACGAATCTCGGCAAACGGGCGGGTGCGTCCCGATGAATCTTCAAATACGCTGGCGAAGGGTTGCAAATCGACCGGGCCGTCGGGGGGTAGGGCTGCCGAAAACGTCGCCGTCGGTTGAGCCAACACTCGCCCGCCGCCCCCGCCGAGCAGGACGATTCCGAACCAAAGCCGATTGTACCGGGACCAGCGCATCAGAAACGATTTTCAGGAAAGGTACGCTTTTGCCCCAACGTCCCCCAGCCAACTGACGCTCAACGGGGCAGATTACTGGGTGAACGACGGCTTTTTTGAGTAAATGGCGTGGTACCGTTCGCTCAATCACTCAAAATTCCAACCAGTCACGCAGTAATTCCGACTGCTCAGGGGTGGGTAGTGGCAAGGTACCGTACCCCCAAAGTACCTTCGCCGACCATACAACAAACAACCCGCACCATGAAAACGCTACGTCTTTCTTCCCTCATCATTTCGGCGAGTCTGAGTTTTTACTTTTAACGTTAGTTCGGTTGATCGGGGAAAACACGCCCAGAAAAAAGGGTATTTTCCCCGGTGTTTCGGAAAATTCATTGATCCACCTCTGCCACGGAAGCCAGCCCAAGCGCCCCGGTTTCGATCCGTGGTGGAAGCAGGGGGTAAGCACCGTTCCCTGGTCTGTGGCACAGCGAGTGGAACTTATTCCCGGTCGGTGAGATGATTTTGAGTCAGATTTGCACCGGGGTAAGAAAAATTGACCATTCGCTCAATATCCCGATTTCTTAATAAATAAATGGTTCAGGAGCCGTTATCTTTCATCCACTTCCTCCCGACTCATGGTCTGAAGAACAGGCGCGAGGAGGCGGGTTTTTCTAAACCTTCGTGCAATACCATCAAGTCTTTCTATCCCCCAATAATCATGAAAAAAGTATGGTTTGTGTGCGCAGTGGGTTTAGCCCTGGCTTCCTGCGCGGGTCGGCAAACGCTGACCGACGGCAAGTATCCCGTTCAACGGCCCATCGTGGCCGAACCCGCGACGTTCGCGCTGATGGACGGCCAGTTTGAAAGCTGGGACCCGGCCCTCAACCGGGAGAGTCTGCACCGGGAGGCCGATCGTCAACTCCGGCTGCGCGGTTACCGACTCCTGGATTACGGGCCGGGCCTGCAACCCGACCTGCTGGTGTACTGCAGCGTGTACGCCGAACCGTTACGGCTGCCGCAGGTGCGCACCCTGGACAAAATGAGTCGGGGCGGCACTCCGCAGAACCAGCGCTACTGGCAACCTCTGAAGGCGGGGTCGGTGGTGATCCAGGTGTTCGATACGCGCTGGCGGCGGATCGTTTGGAGCGGCTACGCCGATGGCTTGCGCGAAGGCGACTGGGCGGCCGACGACCGGCTGTTGACGCAAGCGGCCCAGGCGATTCTGGAGGAGTACCACGCGGTAGCACCGGCGGTGTTGGCCCGGAACAAAAAAGGGGCCGAATAACCGCCTTAAACAAGCCCGCTGGAAGCCCTCAGCGGAGGAGTGGAGCGTCGTGGAAATTACGGAGTACCTGTTTTGGGCCGAACAAGGCGGGCTGCTGATTATTTGGTGAATACTCGCCTCGGCAGAGCCGGTGTGGGTGGGGGAGGCGGTACACGCGGGGCAATTCATCGAAGAAATCATCGCCCGCACCTGGCGGGAAAAGGAACCCGTGCCCGCCGTTGCCGCACCCCGAATGGGCGGACCGCTGGCTTTTTGGGTGGTTTCCCTCCAGAGCCTCGCCCCGATTTTGCGGGCGCTCGGCAACGCCCTGACCGAAGCCAACCTGACCCGAATGACCACGCCGCACCCCATTTCCGGCCCGCTCGATGTGCGGCAGCGCCTGGAATTCCTCTGTTTTCACCTCGACCGGCACCGGGGGCAGGTGGGGCGGCTGCGGGAAAAGTTATCGGTATTTGGTTCTTGAAAAACTAAGCAGAAGTTCGTCGATCAACCCCCTAAAGGAGGCTTTCCTGTCTGAAAATTGTATTTAATGCCCCCTTAGGGGGTTGGGGGTTGGCCAAAAGCAGGAGCCATGCCCGCATGAAGTCTTTTGAAATCAAGTACTTGTACGCTACCCTTTCCCGAAATTTTTGGTAAACTTTGTAAAAAAGCACACGCTCCGATGAACCTCTGGTTTTCTTCCCTCTCCTTCGCCTTGCTGCTGGCTCTCGATGGGCTGGTCCGGCACCCCGCCCAGGTGCCTGCTCCGGCACCTCCTTCGATTCAGGAACTGGTGTCCCGCATTCCAATTTGCGGACAAACCCACGTGGGCGGCATTCCAAGCGCCTTGCTGCGTCAGCCGGTGGTGCTGCGGACGGGCTTGGGGGCGGTACCCACGCCCACGTCCACCAAGTCGCCGGAGGCGCAGGCGTTTTTCGAGCAGGGCATGGCCTACCTCCACGGTTACGTGTGGGTGGAAGCAGCCCGCTCGTTTCATCAGGCATTCCGGGCGGATTCGACGTTGGCGATGGCGCACGTGGGCCTGAGCCGGGTGTATTCCCAACTCGAAGATACCACGGCTGCCCGGCGTGAAGCCCGGCGGGCGAAGAGCCTGGAACGATTTGCTTCTGAGCGGGAGAAGGCGCACATCAAAGTGCGGTTCAGTCAATTGCGGGCGGTGGATTCGCTGCTCAACGAAAGTTACCTCGGCGCTTACCGCCGCGACCTGAGCGCGGCCATCCGCAAGTTCCCGAATGATGCCGAACTGTGGCTACTGTATGGCAACGCCCACGAACGCTACGCCACCGGGCGCGGGCAGGGCAGTGGCGCGGTAGTCGTGGCGATTTACGAAAAAATCCTCCGGCTCGTCCCCGATTATCCCGCCGCTCACCACTACCTCATCCACGCCAACGAGGGCATGATGGATTACGATGCTGCGCTCCGGCACGGGGAAGTCTACGCCCGGCTGGCTCCCAACCTGCCCCACGCCCGGCACATGTACGCCCACGATTTGATGAAAACGGGCCGGATCGACGCGGCCATTGCCTACCTCGCCGGGGCCGATTCCATCGAGCGCCACACCTATCAAACCGAAGCCTACCCCGCCGACTACGACTGGCACCACACCCACAACCTCACCCTGCTGGCGCTCTGCTACCAGTACCAGGGCCGCATGGCCGAGGCCGAAACCGCCCTCAAGCGGGTGTACGCCCTAACCCGCCCCGGCGAGCCGGAATGGGCGTTTTACACCAAAAAAACTTACCCCGAACTGCTGCTGACCACCGGCCGCACCCGCGAAGCCGAGGCCCTGGCTGCTGACCTGACGCGGGCCAAAACCGGCGGCGAGCGGCTGCTGGGGCACTACATCCTGGGCCTTGCGCACTTGCAAAACAACCGCTGGGCCGAGGCCAAACGGGAGGCCGACGCTTCCGCCGCTGAACTACCTACCGTGCGCCGGGCCGATCCTACGGGCCGGATTACCAGTTGGGTGAAACCCTACCCGGAGTTTCTCTCGGCGCTGATCTACCTCCGCGAGCCGGGTACGGCCGGGATCGACAGCGTCCGGGCGTTTCAGAAAGAAGCCCGCAATCAGTACGGTCCCGATGGCTGGATTGAGGCGTTGTTTCAACTCGAAACCATCGCCCGGCAGGCGCAGGCGGCGGGCCGAACCGAGTTTGCCGCTGAAGCGACCAAAACCCTCGCCGACCACGACGCGGGCTACGCGGGTACCCACTACGCATTGGCCGTACTGGCCCGGCAACGGGGCGATGCCGCCGTTGCCCAACGCGAACTGGCCCTGGCCTCAACGGGCTGGCAACGCGCCGATGCATCGTTCCGGGAGCGGATTGTTTTGAAATAAAACTTCCGGGGAAAATCCTGTCGGGTTGGGCACTTCGGGCGGGCGGGGCCTTTGGGCAAACCGCTTGCGCAAAACAAAAATCTTCATTTCATTGGCTCCACCTGCTTCCGTTGGTGCCTGTACCCGTTTGTTGGTTGAAAATCAATTTTTTTAAACCGAGGCTTGCATCTGTTAATTCTTTTGTTCTACATTTGTAGAAACAATTCTAAAAATGTAGAATGAAACTATCCTCCTCCGAAGAAACGCTGATGCAACACCTGTGGGGCCGGGAGCGGGCGTTTATGAAAGACCTGCTCGACGCCTACCCCGCTCCCAAACCCGCTGCCACCACCGTGGCTACCCTGCTCAAACGCATGGCCGACAAGGGCTTTGTGGGCTACCGGGAATTTGGCAATTCCCGCGAGTACTACCCACTCGTGACCCGGCAGGCGTATTTCGCCACGCACGTCAACGGCTTGATTAAGAACTTTTTCAATAATTCGGCCGCTCAGTTTGCGTCGTTTTTCACGACGGAGACGGATCTGTCGGCGGACGAATTGGAAGCCTTGAAAAAGATCGTCGACGAGCAACTCCAAAAGAAAAAGCCATGATTGCCTACTTGCTCAAAGCCAGCCTGAGCCTGTTGCTGGCCTTCGGCTTACAAGGTGGTGCATGAATGGATGCAGCCCGGCCAGAAACCGGCCCGAAGAACATTTTCAGAATTATCAGCCAGTGAAAAGCAACGGGTAAAAGTACTGCCTCCTCAGCCCCGCCGTGTGCCAACCGACACCCAACTTTCTGACTGGAAAAACGCCAAAAAATACGGCATTTGGATCGACGACAAGCGCATATCGAACGACCGGCTGAATAACTATGCCGCCCAGGATTTTGGGTCCTACTTTTCCAGTAAACTGGAGAAAAATGCCATCAACTACGGCAAACATTACTTCCGGATTGATCTGATGACCAAACCGGCCTACGAGCAATACCTGAAAGAGAATGCGGAGTCGCCATTGCTGATGTTGCCGGATCGCAAGCCAAAGGGCCGGTAGCTCAACGGTGAGGTAGACACAAAAAGAACCTGTTTAGGATTCTGGAAAATCAACTTTATTGTCATCCCGACGTAGGAGGGACCTTGTAATTTGGTTTGCCAGCAAGGTCCCTCCTACGTCGGGATGACAATAAAAGTTGATAAAAAAGGTCTGGAAAGCCACCTTGCATTTTAAAGGATAAAATTCTAAACAGATAAGATGAACCGGTTAAAAACCAGGTTCAGGCAAACAACTCAGCCACGGAAAACTGAAAATCCGGCACGACGGGCGCGGCGGAAATCAACTCGGTGTTTTTGTATACCTTCAAATCAGGAAGGAGAGGTAGAGGAGCGATTTGATGGATTGGGTTTGTCGTCAAAGTTAAAAACGTCCGATTCTTACCACCGAATACTCTAAAATTTCCGAAAAATTTGCATAACATATTTAAAAACAAAGAGTTATGCAACGCAGAAAATTCTTAGCCGATGCCACGGTGGCTTCAACCCTGGTGGCCACCTCGCTGATGGCCAAAGCTGAAACCATTGTCCCGGCTGACACCCCCAAACCCTTCACCGTTAAAGCGGGTGAGGCCCGGTTTGGAGTACACACGCCCTTTCGGGGCGTTAACCCGAATGATCTGAAAATTTCGGGCAAAGATACCGGTGGCCAATTGGCTGTTTTTGAATACATTGGCAGGGAAAAAATCGGCCCGGCACTCCACGTTCACTACGAGCAGGACGAGGTTTTTTCGGTGATCGAAGGGGAGTACCTGTTTCAGGTCGGTGATGAGAAATTTACCGCTAAAACCGGGGATACGGTTTTTGGTCCACGCAAGGTGCCGCATACCTGGATTCAGGTATCGGATACGGGAAAACTTGCTTACATGGTGCAGCCAGCGGGCCAACTGGAAGAATTTTTTCTGGCATTGAGCGCCCTGAAGGCACCCCCGACCGAAGAGCAGCTTCAAAAACTAACGATCGCCCACGGCATGAAGAACGTGGGACCACCACTCAGCCTGAAGTAAAATGATACTGCGAGACGTATTGCCAAGCCCTGAACTGCGTGAGTACGTCCGAAAGCACCAAATCATTCGGTTTGTGTTTGGAGCGAATGTAGCTATACCTTTTAAGGTCTATTCACCTCGCCCCGAGCATTGTCTGATATTCTCGCTTAGAGACCAACAAAATGTTGGGTACGCTGGTGACGATCAACCACAAACTCATTATAAATGTACCATCAATGGGCAGCATACGGTTGCTAACAATCGGTACGTCGCCCGTGATTTTTGGGTTCTGCAAATTGTCTTACAGCCCAGTGCTTTATTCCGTTTAACGGGTATTCCGTCCTACGAATTAACCAATACCTTTATTGACGCAGAAGCGATTTGGGGCAAAGAAATCCGGCTGACCCACGAGCAGATGTGTAACACCGAAGATGTGGAAGCAGCAATCAAAGTGGCGGAAGCATTTTTAGCGAAAGTGATACAGAAATCCAAGCGGGATTTACTCGGCATTGACAAAGCCAGCCAGTTGATTTTAAATCAGAATCAACCCATTTCAATAAATCAGATTGCTAACCAGGCTTGTTTGAGCGTTAGGCAATTTCATCGAAAATTCACGGAGCGTATGGGCATTAGCCCTAAAGTGTTCGACAGAATCGTTCGCTTTGAAAGGGCTTTTCGCATGAAAAACAACTGTCCCGATTTGGATTGGTTGAGTATTTCTCTGGCGTGTGGTTACTATGATTACCAGCACTTGGTCAAAGATTATAAAGAGTTTACCACACTCACGCCAACTGCTTTTTACGAAACCGATACTAAAGCCCCGGAACGTGTTTTTGGTATGAAGGAAACCTGATTATTTCATGCCATGGTAGGTATCTACGATTACCGGCCGCCCAGCCCGGTCTTGCGTGAGTACGTGAGGCAGTTGCAGATTATTGGCTGTGAATTCCCGGCTACGATGCCCGTGTTGCCCGTTAAAGCCTACTGGCCCCGCGCCGAAAACTGCCTGTCGTTTTTCCCGAAAGACCCCGAAAAAGTGGAATACGGTTTCGATGGGAAACCCGTTGAAAGTACCCGTTCGCGGGTGTACGGGCAACATTCCATTGTGACCAACCGGCACGTAGGGCGCGATTTTATGGTGTTTCAGGTGCAATTTCAGCCGGGAGCGTTGTTCCGGCTTACGGGCATTCCGTCCTACGAGTTGACCAATACGTTTGTCGATGCCGAAGACGTGTTTTCGACAGAAATCCGGTTGGTCAATGAGCGGTTGAGCTACACCCGCCACTACACCGAAATGATCGGGATTGTGGAAAATTTCCTGCTGTATCTCGTTCGGAAATCAAAAAAACGGGAATTACCCATCGACAAAGTGAGCCGGTTTTTACTGCACAATCCCGGCATGGTTTCGTTGGATTGGCCCGGCCTGGATTGGCTGGCCGACCAAGCCTGTTTGAGTCAGCGGCAGTTTTACCGGCAATTCGTGGAGCGCGAAGGCGTCAGCCCCAAACTCTACGCCCGCATTGCCCGCTTTGAAAACGCCATGAAACTCAAAAACGCCCAACCATCCGTTTTGTCCATCGCCGTGTAGTGCAGGTTCATGCCTTTCGAGCAAAGCATTCCCTTACTCGACGGATGGCTTTCGTCGCCGCGCAGGCTCAATTGCTCCTCGCCGTGGTCGGTCACAATTACCCCGCAACCAACCCCGCAGTAGCAGCAGGTGGATTTATGTTCAGTGGGTTTCATCGACGGGGTTTGAAAAGGTTCGACCGCATCGCCCGATTTGACAATGCCTTTCGGATGCGCAATAAATACCCTTCCCTCGACTGGTTGAGCGTGGCCCTGGCCTGCGGGTACTACGACCATCAGCATTTTGCCAAAGATTGCAAAGAGTTGACCCACCTGACCCCAACCTCCTATTTTGAGCAGGAAAGCAAATCCCCCGAACGTTTGTTTGGGCTGCACGAGGATTGAAAAGTTGTCACTTTTTTACCAGCGTTCTGCGAGGCCATACCGATAGTTTTGCTGAAATAAAGTCAATCCCTGTTTCACCATTTAACGAACGATCCCCATGGAACGTAGAGACTTTTTAGCCGCCAGCCTCGCCGGAGGCATACCCCTCACGATGGAAATCAACACGTTTGCTCATTTTTCGGTTGAGAAACCCCTGCGCCCCTTCACGGTTGCTCCGTCGAAACCCACCGACATTGGGGTCGGCAATGGCGTCAATCTGGTCCGAACGATGATTCGGCAGGGCCAGACCAACAATCACTTTAGTTGCATTGAAGGCTACGTGGCACCCAGGCGGATGGGGCCGCCCATTCACCTGCACAAGGAAGCCGACGAACTCATGTACGTCGTGGAAGGTACGGCGGGCATGATGGTCGATGGCGAGATGTTTATAGTCGAAGCGGGTGGTTTTGGCTTTCGTCCGCACGGGTTGGTGCATACGTTTTTCAACCCCTCGGATAAACCCATGCGGTTTATCGACATGTTCCCAAATCAGGGCTTTGAAGTGTATCTGGAAGGGATGTTTAATGACATTCCCGCCAAACTGATCGCTCAGGGCATCAAACCCGGAACGCCCGAATTTGGCAAAGGCATGCAGGCCGGAATCCAGGAACTCGACAAACGGTTTGATGTCGTCTGGTTTATGGAAGACCCCCGCTATCAGGAGATTGTAAAAAAGTATGGGTTGGCGGTGTAGTTTGCCGGCAAAAAGCCTTGTACCAACTATCAACTTTCCTACAACAAACCAGAGTCTTTGAAGACTTTATAAATTGCCATGGCGTGCCCGTGGCCCAACTCAAAATCTTCTTTGAGCCAGGCTACGATTGCTCCGGCTTTAGTGCCGGGTTGAAGCAAGCCTTTTTCTTGGGCAAGTTGTTTAAAATCGTCCGGGCCTTTACCCGTCTTCGCCCTGATGTTGTCAATGTAGGCTTGAAATGACATAGTCTGGGGTTGGTTTATTTGTGCAGCTATTTTTAGCGGTCAAGTTACAAGTACCACGCATAGGTTGAGTATGGGGTAAGCTCAGAGTCTGATCATCTCCCTGGTCTACGTTGCACAGTCACCACCTAGGTCCGTCGGCCGACGGGCCTCGGTTTGTTTCAAGAGTTAAATGGCTAAGAAGTTGTTTGAGTTAATCTTTCGGGCTGCAAAAGCACCTTTTGCAGTCCGAAATATTAACTCAAACAACTTCTAAACGATCTTCTGCAACAAAGCTTTCTGCACCGCTTCGGTAGCCGAGTAAACGTGCAGCTTTTCATAGATTTTTTTGAGGTGTGAATTGACCGTGCCGTAGCTAATGCCGCAAGCGTCGGCAATCATTTTGTAACTCATGCCCTGGGTGAGGTAGCTCAGAATTTCTTTTTCGCGGGGAGACAATTCCTGGTATTCGGCTTCGGCGGATAAACTCCTTTGCGTTGAAGTGAGCATCAAAAGCACCTTCCGGGCAATGTGCGGGGTCATGGGTGAGCCGCCGTTGTAGGTATCAGCGATGGCTTCCAGGATTTTATCGGTAGGCGTACTTTTTAAAATATACCCCGATGCACCCATGCACAAGGCGGCAAAAACGTGCTCGTTGTCGTCGAACATGGTCTGGACAAGAATATGCACCTGCGGGTAGTTGTTTTTGATGAGTCGTGTGGCCTCAATACCCGACAACCCCGGCATTTGTAAATCCATGAGGATGACATCGGGTTTCTGTTTACGTACGACGTTGAGCACATCCAAGGCAAAGGGCCTCTTTGTAGGCCAGGAGTACATTACGTTTTACCGCCACCGAAACAGGGTACCCATTCATGGCTACCTGCCAGTCGAATGTGATGCCTTTGGCCGTTAGGACTTCGTTGCTGTATAAGTACATGCGTTCCCAAAGGCTTTGCGAGTTATTTTCGTTGAGGGTCCAAATCGGGTCGCGCATGGTCTGAATCATATCCCGCGACTTAACCCCGATGCGTTCCAGTTCATTCATCAATTCGGGCGCGGTCTTTTGGGCTTTTCGTTTGGTGAGGTCACTCAAAATGGCAATGGTGCTTAAGGCCGAGCCAATTTCGTCGTGCAGATCGGCAGAAACCCGCTTGCGTTCTGTGGTCTGACCTTTGTCAAAAGCCGTTTGCACTTCGTAGAGCGCGTTTTGCAATTCGGTGGTACGCGCTTCTACTTTTCGCTCCAAGTCGTTATTCAGGGTTTCAATTTTGGTTTTCTGGCGAGCCAGTACGTTATTCAATCGCTGTTTTTGGCGGTTGTTGCGGTACAAGAAAAAGGCAATTCCTGAAAACAGCACCAAGCCGCCCAGTAGCACATCTTGTTTCAGTCGGCTTTCGTAAGCCAATCGCTCCGCGATGATTTCCTGCTGGCGACGCTCTTCTTTAAACGTGAGCGTCTGCACTTGCCTCGTCTTTTCAACACTCGTCACACTATCTTTAGCGGCATTGGCAAGGCTGTAGTAGTGTAGGGCTTTGGCCGGGTTGTTTTGGGTTGAGTATAAGGTTTTCAACAGAAAACCTCCTTCGCTCACGATGGGGTAGTTTGGAGAGGGGCCGGGACGGTCCGCCGCGCGGGTGAGGCTCCAAGCACCTTGAGCGAAAGTCCTAAGTCTTGATACTCAGTTGCAATTGCTTATACCAAATGTATGGACTGAGTAGGTATACCCAAAATGGTTTCAAACCCATTTTGCAGAATTTTATATTTTTTTATGAAAGTTCTTTAAAATTTTAAACTTGATTTCTGGAAAATGAAAAATAAATCAGAAGTTTGGCCAGTTTTTAAAGGGCAATTTTTGGGTTTTGGCAAAAACGCACGAAAAAATCCCCCGTTACCGAGTACTCGGTAACGGGGGATTTTAGGTGGGTTTTAAGTAAGTACGCAGAGTTAGTTTGTTTTTATCCGTCAGATAGGACACCCGCCGGACGGATTGGGCATCCTCGCCAAAAAAGCCGCCCGACGGGGATGCTGGTGTTAACCCCGCGCGGCGTACCGTC
>JAJAZB010000426.1 GCA_026785975.1 Cytophagaceae bacterium
CCCCGGGCAGCGGTTTGGGGCTTAACCGGGTGGTGCGAACGCGTGGGGGGTTGTTGGTTCTGGTGCTTATCTTTGGTGTTGCCGAGCAAATTTCGGGCGCCCGCCGTGGGGGGGGGGGTTGTCGTACTATTTTTTGGGCGCCCGACAACTTGGGAAAAGTTGCCCAATCCGGCTTATTTGGGTGGGCAGTGTTATTAAGTTGTCGTCGGGGACACCCAATCCGACAACCCGTCGACTTTGAGTTCGTATCACCTACTATTCAAGCCTTTCTATTATATTGCCCCTACGACATTTGAGAGTTCAACAAGTCTACTAAGACCAGGCTCCATGCGGATAGCCCATTTGATTACGGCCTACAAAAATCCTTATCAGCTCGAAAGGCTACTCAAAGCGACGTACCATGACAATTCTGATTTTTATATTCATCTTGATGGAAATGTAGATTTTGGCGAGTATGAATTCCTTGAAAATATGAATCGGGTCTTTTTTATTAAAAACAGAATTAAAGTGGTTTGGGGCGGCTATAGCTTTACGCAGGCGATATTTAATTCGATAACCGAAATACTGAATACCGGCATAAACTACAGTTTTATCAATTTAATGAGTTCACAGGATTATCCGATCAAATCAATTAGTTGTCTTTATGAATATTTAAAAGAGCGTGAAGGCTATTCATTTGTTTCTTACGCCCTGCCCGATAAGGAAATTTGGTGGAAAGAAACCATGACGCGTATCACCTCCTATAATTTCAATGATTATAAATTTAAAGGTCGATACCTGATTCAGCGAATCGTAAATCAATTGCTCCCTAAACGAAAGTTTCCGCTACCAGTAAAACTATACGGCAGTAGCTGCGCAACCTGGTGGACACTCAGTACGGGTTGTGCGCAATATCTTGTCGATTATATGAACTCAAATAAAAAATTAAGCAACTTCATGTGCTACACCTGGGGACCCGATGAATATTTAATACCGACTTTATTGATGAATTCCCCCCATAAAGATTCGATCATCAACGACAACTTAAGGTACATCGATTGGTCACAGGGCGGTGCGAGACCAAAACTTTTAACCCTTTCAGATTTAAGCGCATTAAAAGAGTGCGGTAAATTTCTAGCGAGAAAATTTGATCCTGAACTGGATTCGGAAGTTCTCGATCACCTTGACGAATTCATCCATGTGAACTCGTAAATGGCTTTCACGCGGCTCTTACTTTCTTGGTCAATAATTTATCGATGGTCTCGCTGAGTAGCCTGACCGAGTTCTCCCAGGTGTGGCTCAACGCAAACGCGATTCGCTCTTTAGCTGTCGACGGGTGTGTACCATCCAATGCTTTCGCAATGCTGTCGATAAACGCATCGGTGGTTTCAGCCAGAAAAACGTGTTTTTCAAATAAAGCCATCGCCTCCGTTCTAACGGCCACGACGGGCTTGCCCATGGCCAGGTATTCATCCACCTTCCGGGGGTAGTTCCCAATGGTCATCTCGTTGAGGACCTGGGGATTTATCAGCACATCCATGCTGGCCAGATAGGCCGGAATCTGACGCATCGGCCTAGCCCCGAGAATGGTCACGTTCGGTAGCGTCAGGAGCCGCTCTTTGGGGAAAGATTCATCCGTTGGGCCAATCAAAACAACCTGCCAGTCGGGCCGACGGGTGGCAACAGCCTCGATCAGTTCTACATTCAGGCGCATCGCGGTTAGTGCCCCCGTGTAACCGATGCGGGGCTTTGGCAGCCGGGCGATATCGGACGGTTCTGCTTCTACCTTGTCGGGGTCAAAAAGAGTTTGGTCACAACCCTGCCCGATGTACACGGCGTTGGAATTGTAGCGGGCCGCCTGCTTCGTCAAATAAATGGAGTTGCTGACAATCAGATCGGCTTTGACAATGAGTTTAGGTTCCAGCCGTGCTCCGTGCCGCTTCCAATACGTGCTTGCGGAGAGGTTGTCGCGTAGGTAGTAAACGTACAATTCGGGCCGGAGCAATTCCTTGAGGTAAAATCCCCGGAGCATATCATTGTCATTGATCAGAATGTAGGATTCCCACTGCAATTCGCTCAGCACCGACTTTATTTCAACCGCCAACCTGCGGCCGTTACATCGGTTCAACCCGTCGTAAACCGGCGAATCAGGCAGCCAGTTGAACGACCCCAGCGTCACTTTGGGACTCAGAACCCAGAAATCAGCTTCGACCTCGATTAAATGCTGCCCGTTGTTTCGTTGAATAAATCGCTGGCGTTGTTGAAATTTTTTCGACCCTTCACCAAACCTGACTGACCAGTCCATGGCCTGATTGACCAACAGAACCTGGTGGGTTTTAGCCAGCGTGTAGGCCATGTCCCAGATGTTACTGCCAATATTTTTATCTTCCCAGGGCTGCTGGGTAAGAATGACAAATTTGAGCCTGGTGTGTCCGTTTCGCATACCCAATTTAGTTTTCGCCAAAAGCTATCCTCCTCATCATGAATCTGTTTCTGCGTATTTTTTCAGAAATAGCAGATAAACGTTTTCGTCAGAACGCTCGTTTCACTTTTTCCCAGAGGCCCGTTTCGTGGCCCCGTCGGTAGCGTTGGTAGCCCAGCAGCGCGCAGTAATTCATGAACCAGAAGTAATACGGTACAAAAAATGCCTTCATCCGCAACTGCCGGTTTTCGTACCAATGACCTACGGCCGCTGCGCCGTAAAAAAGTACCTGTGCGCCCATTGCACCCGCGTAAAATGCTCGCCCAAGACTGCCCTCCTGGCCAGGCAACAGCACCAGTAGCGCGTTGAGTACCAGGAGAACCGGCAGGCAAAAAGGCGCTACCGCCCAGCGCATGACCCGGTGCGAGACGTACTGAAACGACAACCAACCGTACCGGAAGGGATTGAGCAGGGGCTTGAGCCGCCCGATGGCCTGGAACCCCCCGGCGGCAATGCGCACTTTACGCTTTTTTTCTTCGGAAATCGAAAACGAAGGCCGCTCCGAGGCGTAGGCGTTGGGTTCGTAAACCACCCGGTACCCCCAGGCCGCGATGCGCAACGAAATCATGAAATCATCGAGGAGCGTGTCGCGCTCAACCGGTTGGTAGAGTTCGGTGCGGATGGCAAACAACTCGCCCGCCGCGCCCACGACGGTGTGCAGTTCGGTATCGAGTTTTTTCAACCACGATTCGTACTTCCAGTAAAGCCCTTCGCCCGCCCCGGCGGCGGCTTCAGTGTCGAGGGCCTCGATGCGCTTCTCGCCCGCGACGGCCCCGACCCGGCGATCTTCAAAATGCCGCACCAGGTTCCGCAGTGCCTGCCGGTTGAGCATCGTGTTGGCATCCGTAAAAACCACGATGGGTGTACGGACGTAGGGCATTGCCCGATTAATGGCCTCGATTTTGCCCCGCCGCTCGCGGCCACCGATCACCTCCAGGCGCGGTTCGTGGCGCTGCCAGCCCTTGATCCACTCCGGGGTACCATCGTTGGAGCCTTCCGTGATAAAAAG
>JAJAZB010000427.1 GCA_026785975.1 Cytophagaceae bacterium
ACCCAGAACAACCCGAGAACCCAGAATTTGCTCATAGACCAGTTTTACCGTGCCATCACCACCGACGGCGACAATCCGGGCGGGTTTCCAGGTTTTGATCCAGTGGCGCAGCGTCGCTTCGTGTTCATTTACGTCCAAAATAAGCACTTAGATGTCCTGCGGGGAATCCTGAAAATATGCGTTGATGCCCGCTTCCCAATTCGATTTATCGTTTCCACCCGACACTGGATTGATGGCAAATAATAGTTTTAATTTGGGTTCCTGTTGCGTAGCCATGAGTAAAAACTGGGGTTGGGAACAGATTTGGAAGGAAACTTACCATCGTCTAAGCAAATAACAAAAATGAATTGGAAAGCGGGATGGATTAACAAAATCTTAACCTGGCTGCGCATCACCAACCAACCCGTCGTAAAAGTCTACCGGGGGTATGGTCACGCCCGGCAGTTGCTGGTGCAGGGGCACGTGTTGCGGCGAAGCCCCCTACCCCAGAAAAAGTACAGGAAAAATACATTAGTCAATACGTTCGCGGTGTTGCGGCTGTTTTTTGTGCGCGCCTACCCGGCCGCTACCGTGCGCCTCAACTGGCCGGGGCAGGCGTTGGAGGCGCAAACCGACCCCGACGGGTACTTCAAATTTGAGTGGGAACCCCACCAGCCGCTCCCTCCCGGCTGGCACCCCGTGGAGGTGGAATTGATTTCCGGCAAAGCCCGGACGGGTACAGTGCCAACGACGGGACGCGGTGAAATTCTGGTGCCCCACCCGACGCACTACGCCTGTATTTCCGACATCGACGATACGTTTCTGATTTCCTACTCGGCCACTGTCTGGAAGAAACTTTACGTGTTGCTCACCGAAAACGCCCACAGCCGGATGCCGTTTGAGGGCGTGGTGCGGCATTATCAGTTTCTGGCGGGCGTGGGCACGACCGAAAAAACGCCCAACGCTTTCTTTTACGTGTCGAGCAGTGAATGGAATCTGTACGATTACATTCGGGAATTTTCCCGAAAAAATGGCCTACCCGAAGGCGTTTACAAACTCAATCGTCTTAAACTCCTGCATCAACTTTTGAAAACTGGCGGAAATAGCCACCACACCAAACTGGAGCGCATTGCCCGGATTCTGGATACGTTTCCGGCCCAAAAGTTCATCTTGCTGGGCGATGATACCCAGCAAGACCCGACCATTTATTCAACCCTCGTCGACCGATATCCCAATCGCATCCGGTGCGTGTACCTGCGGCACCGTCACGACGAGAACCAGGCCAAAACGCAGGCTTTGGTGGCCCAAATGGAAGCGGCGGGGGTGGCTTGTTGCTATTTTATCCACAGCGCGGAGGCCATGCGGCACTCCAAAGCAATCGGGCTGTAAACCCGCGCCTACTCCGTATATTGGGGTTTGATTCAAATCGAAATTGACGATGAAACTGATTCTTCTGGCCCTCTACGCCGCAATCGTTGCCTCGCAAACGCACTCGGGTACTCAGCCCCTGGCTAAGCCACTGGCTTTGTTCGATGGTAAAACCTTCCAGGGTTGGGCGGGCGATACGATTAAAACCTGGCGCATTCGCGACGGAGCGCTCGTGGGCGGTTCGCTAACCGAAACCGTGCCCCACAACGATTTTCTCTGCACGACGCGCAGCTACGGCAATTTCGTGATGCGGCTGAAATTCAAGCTAACCGGCACCGGATTCGTCAATGCCGGTGTGCAGTTTCGTAGCCAGCGACTCAAGGATCCCGCTTACGAAATGATTGGCTACCAGGCCGATCTGGGCCGGGGCTACTGGGCCAGCCTGTACGACGAATCGCGGCGCAATGTCACTCTGGCGCGGGCTGATTCTGCACTTGTGGTGAAAATCCTGAAACCAAACGCCTGGAATGACTACGAAATCCGGTGCGAAAATCGCCGGATTCGCCTGCGCCTGAACGGTCGGCAGACGGTCGATTACACCGAACCCGATGTGACCCTTCCGCAGTCGGGCCTGATTGGCTTGCAAATTCACGGCGGGGGCAAAGCCGAAGTTTCCTACAAAGACATCACCCTCGAAGAATTGCCGTAGTTCATTTCGGTTCAGAAATCCAATTGGTCAAGTTTGGCATCTTTTTTGGCGGACGTTATCCGAATTCAACCGGGTCGTTACCTAAAAATGCTTTTCCGATTATGAACTGCCAACTTTTCACTGCTATTTTTTGGACTGTATCCGCCGCCATTTGCTCCGCGCAACAACGCCCCGTGACGGTCGAAATTGGGGCCAGGGACGAAAAAACACAGGTCGAACTAACGGCCCGGCACCACGTCAGGGCCGTCGTCGCGCAGAAGGAATATACCCTCAAGACCCTCCCCAGCCAATTGTACACCCTGACCCTCGACCAAACCGATACGCTCGTGGTGACGACCTCGTCGGCGGGATACCTAACCAATGAAGAAACCATCATCATCCGTTGCGACACCTGCGCGGGGTACGCGTTTACCGCCCGGATGGAAGAGGACAGCGTGTTTACCAACCTCGATGTCAACGCGGTATTTCAACTGGACAACGTGTATTTTGACCAAAGCAGCTACGTGCTGCGACCCGATTCGTACGCCCAACTCGGCAAACTGGTCAAGACCCTCGACGCGTTTCCAAAACTGAAAATTGAAATCGCCGGGTACACCGACAACGTGGGCGACGGTCGGCTCAACCTGATTTTATCGCAAAATCGCGCGCGGGTCATTCGGGAGTATCTCGCTGAAAAAGCCATCGCCCGGAAGCGTCTGCGGGCTGAAGGCTACGGCGACACCAACCCCGCAGCCCCGAACGATACCGAGGAAAACAAGAAGAAAAATCGGCGGGTGGTGTTTCGGGTGCTGGAAAACTAAGAAGCTGGTTGAGTTAAAAAATCAGGTCGTCATGCTGAACTTGTTTCAGCACCTTCCAACTGGCGGTTTAAGTGGCTTAACGATGAGAACCTGGTGTCTGGGGCAAGGAAGATACTGAAACAAGTTCAGCATGACGGGTTCCGTGGGATGGTTTCCTAACATTTTCGCTAACTCAAACAGCTTCCAACCTCAATTCCCTTCGGAGGACGCACCCCCCCGCCGAGCCATCGCTTGCGCCAGAATACTCGCGGCAATCAACTGGAGGGCGTGGTAGAGCATGATGGGCAGGAGAATCACCCCCACGCTACCCGCCGGAAAAAGCACTTTGGCCATCACACTGCCCTGCACCAATGATTTTTTGGAACCACAAAACAAGGCCGTAATCCGATCCTCGCGGTTGAAACCGAGCAGGTTGCTGGTCAGGTAGACCAAACCGTAAACCAGGAAAAATAAGCCCGACATTCCCGCACCGAGCAGCAGAATATCGGACGCGCTGTACCCTTCAAAAAGTTGACGAGCAAATGATTCGCAGAAAGACGTGTACACGATGAGCAGGATAATCGTTTGGTCGAAATAGCGCAGTGCTTGACGGTACCGCTCGGCGAAACCACCCAACCACCGATGCAGCGCAATGCCCAGCACCACGGGTACCACCACCTGAAGCGTCAGCTTGCCAATCACGCCCCAAACGTCGTACGCCCCCGCCGTGCCCGACGACAGCACGACGCCCATCCAAAGTGGAGTGATGAAGACACCGATCAGACTCGAAACGCTGGCGTTGAAAATGGCAGCGGGTAAATTGCCCCCCGCAATCGACACCATCACGACCGAGGACGATACCGTCGACGGCAAGGCGGCCAGGTAAAACGTGCCGAGCCAAAGCAGCGCACTGTGTTCGGTGTTGAACAAACCCCGACACGCCAGCAGCATCAGCGGAAAAACGACGAACGTAGTCAGATGAACCACCAGGTGCAAGCGCCAATTGCTCAGACCCGCGCGGAGTTTTTCGGGATTCAGGCGCAGCCCGTAGAAAAAGAAAATGATGGATACGCCGTAATTGGCCAAGGCCGAAAGCGAGAAGGCACCTTTCTGATTGCCGACTTCGGGCCACAGGTAAGCCAGCAGAATCATCCCGATCAATGCCAATAAAAACCAGTCGAATCCGGCCCGGACGGCCAGTGCCCGAAAGGCAGAAAAGGTAAATCGGGCATCGGGCATAACAAAAAATAGCGTTGGACGAGCAGGATTGTTGGGTCAAAGGTAGAGCGAACCTCCGAAAAGATAGTCCGTGATTACCGGGTACGGGGCGAGCTTCTTCAAAGAATTCCGTATTTTTCGGCCCTAACCTCAATTTAGCCATGTCCGAAACTTCACCTACCCGCCGTAAAACCCTCACGACCCTGAGCGCCGCCGTTGGTGCCACGTTTATGCCCCGTGTCGGTCAACCCCAGGCCGCACCCGCGTTTCAGTTTTGCCTGAACATGAGTACCATCCGGGGGCAAAAGCTGGGTTTTGTCAAGGAATTGGAAGTGGCTTCCAAAGCCGGTTTTCGTTCCGTTGAAATCTGGATTAACACGTTGGAAGACTACCTGAAAAGTGGCGGCACCGTCGCGGATGCCCGCAAACGGCTGTCTGATCTGGGGCTGCAAGTCGAGGACGCCATCGGGTTTGCCCAGTGGATTGTGGATGATGATGCCGTCCGGGCGCAGGCCCTCGAACAGCTTCAACGCGAAATGGATTTGTTGGCGCAAATCGGTTGTAAACGCATTGCCGCCCCCCCGATGGGCGCGACCCAGAAGCCGGGCCTCGACCTGCAAAAGGCGGGCGAACGCTACCGCGCAATCCTCGACTTAAGCGATAAAACGGGCGTGGTGCCGCAGCTCGAATTGTGGGGATTCTCCAAAAACCTGAGTCGGCTGAGTGAAGTGCTGTACGTGGCGGCGGAAAGCGGGCATCCCTCAGCGCGGCTGCTCCTCGACGTGTACCACATTTACAAAGGCGGCTCCAGCCCGGCCAGTTTGCCGCTGGTGGGCAAACCGAGCATCGAGATTTTCCACGTCAATGATTACCTGGCCACGATGCCGCCCAGCACCATCACCGACGCCGACCGCGTGTATCCCGGCGATGGCGTGGCCCCAATTCGTGACCTGCTCAAGGTGTTGAAAAACCCGGATCGGACGATCATCCTTTCCCTGGAACTCTTCAATAAAACCTACTACGCGCAAGATGCACTGGAAGTCGCCAAAACCGGCCTGAACCGGATGAAGGCGATGGCGAAGGGGGTTTAGAAAGGCGATTATGATCAGGCCAGTTTTGAAGAATTAGACCCCGTGTTTGCAATTAACAGTTTATATACAGCATTATAGTCACCGTTTCGCCAAGTTGCTCTTGGGCGAAGCCCTTCTTTAAGCTGCTTGACTTCTCCCTGAAGTTATAAGGAAGGCATGTTTTATCTGAAGTCCAAAGAAATTCGACTCTTTAACTTCTGCAGTACCATGTTCAACCCTCATTGCTTGTTGTAAAGCTGGCAGTGCAGAATTTGTTTCTTCGATAATTACAATACGTGATATTAACAGAAGTTCATTTTGTGTTAATATCCTTTGAATATTATCCGCCAGATATTTCAAGGCTTTGCATTTATATTTAATTATCCTAGTAGATGAATCAATAATATCCCATTTGTCAGACGAATCCTCTCTTAACAAAAGTGCGAATAAATCATACGCGCCTCGTTCGGCGGAAGTGCGCTTCTCAATTTCTACGAGCTTATCGACAATTTCTTTCATAACATTCCTATGAGAGTTTTCGCGCTATTAATCATAAAAGTTGCATCGGTAAAACTCACTATACCAGTTGGATTATACCTTGCTTCAGGATTCCAGTTAGCAATAGCAGAAAATTCAGCTAAATGCGTTGACTTTAACGTCGTTTCAATACCTGTAAAACTCAAAAGTACATCTAAATCATGAGTTTTCAGACTCTTGAATTTTTCAAATTCCTTATTTATTGAGGGGAACCCTGGCCAGTTTAAAGTCTGGCAAATTTTATGTTTCAATGCAATTTCAACTGAGTATCCGCATAAATAAACTGCACCGTCATACCGATGAGCATGAAGAAGCGTCTCAGCGTCAATAAGACGCTCATTGGCAATAGATATTAAATCTGATAAACTTATCATTTTCTAACTTGATTACGCCTAACTCAAATATATGCGAAAGTTTTAATACTTCTGAAACCCTCGCCAAATTCGTTTCCCCGGTCTGTGGCACACAGATCGAAACAACTTTAACCGCAATTATTCCGGCCCGTGTGCCACAGACCGGGGTGATAGTTTCGGCGCCAAAACCCCTTTCACATAAACCTGTACCGCCCGGCTATTCGTGCCGACAATGAGTTGATTGCCCATCAATCTAAGTGAACGGACATCACCCCGCAACAGCAGGCCGGAGCGCTGCTGGGGCAGGTAGCTGAACCCGCCCCGGCGGTCATTCAGAAAAACCTGGCCGTAGTTGGCGTCGATGTTGCCCGTCCTTGCCCGACCGTGCGTTTGATTGCCCGCCAGGATCAAATCCGGGTAGGCATCCCCATTCAAATCCCCGGTGGCGAGAGCGTAAACCGGGGCAAATTGCGCCTCGATGGGCAGCGCCCGACGTTTGAATTGGCCCTTCTCATTCACCAGGTACAGCGTTTCCAGGGTATTGATACTGGATTTTTCGGGGGTTTTACCCACAAATTCCTTCAACACCTCGTCGGTGGTCGCTTCGGAATACAACGCATACGATACGTATTTTTTTCGGAGCGGAGTCAATTGATCCAAAAGTTCGTCGCGGCTGTAGGCTGGATAAATTCTCCCCTGAATCGCGTACGACAGGAGTGGGTCGATAGTGCCGTTACCGTCGAAATCGTCGGTGTGCAGGGTGAGTGGCAGGGCTGGAGATGCCTTGAAGGGTGAATTCAAACCATAATTCCCAACAATTAGATCAATGTCGCCATCCTTATCGAAGTCGTCAGCAATGATGCTTTGCCAAAAACCGGTGGTCGTTTCCAGGCTGTCCTGAACGCGTTTGAAAACCCCACGATCATTCTTCAACCGTATGACGGACGTCCACTCGCCCACTGCCACCAAATCGTCGTAGCCGTCGCGATTGAAATCCACCACGCAGGCATCGGTAAGCAGGCCCAGGGTATCGAAGGCGGGATTTTTCACCGGAATAAACTTTTTGCCGTCGTTGCGGTACAGGCGACTTGGCCTAAACCGGGGATACTGACCCGGCACGACCGACCCGCCCACGAACAAATCCAGATCACCGTCTTTGTCGAAATCAAGGGTTTTTACGCAACTGCTCGCGTAGTCGTCGGGGTGTAGCCGGGTGGCATCTTTGCTAAAATTTCCCTTCCCGTCGTTCAGGTACAAACGACTCTGGAGCAGCAAATCGGTGGGCAAATACTCGTACCCGCCGCTGGTCACGTACAAATCCAGATCACCGTCGGCGTCGGCGTCGAGAAATACGGCGTCGGTATCCGTGCAGAGTTTGTCCTGGTCAAAAGCTGGCTCTTCTTTTTTCAGAAAACGTCCCCCTTTTTGCTGCAAAAACAACCCGCCCGCCTGGCCTTTTCCCCCGCCGATGTAGAGGTCGGGCAGGCCATCGCGGTTGACGTCGCCCTGCGCCATGCGCGGCCCCGGATAGGAATACATGTGGGGCAGCAAAAGTTGACGGCTGAAATCATTGAGGGGCTGTTGCTGGTGCTCAAAATCCAGGGTGTTGGTCGGTGAAAACAACGCGTCCACCGCATCACCGGAGCGGCTGGCCGACATCGACTGGTTAGGGGCGTAGTCGATGTTTAAGCGCTGGTTGGCGGTAACGCTGCTCAATTTCTGCACGTTTCCGTCGCGCCACACGACGATCAGACTATCGATAATTTTGTGCTTGCCCAAGCCAAAATGCACCGGAATCATCATGCTGCTCTGGTACCCGTGGGTGGGCGTGTACTCGCGGTACTGGCGCAAATCGCCGCTGTACACGTACATTTTCGTACCCGTGGCCGATAGCGACCTGGACGGTTTCAGAACGAGGTCGATGAAGTGATTCGGGCTTTTTTCAGCGCTCAGGTTTTGGTACACGAAGGCTTCTTCGTTGATGTTGTTGGTGATGAGTTCGAGGTCACCGTCGTTGTCCAGATCGGCGTAGGCCGCACCGTTGGAAATGACGGGCGTGTCGAACCCCCAGGCTTTTTGCTGGTTAGAAAACGTCAGGTTGTGTTCGTTGCGGAAGATATAACTGGCAGTACGGGTTGAAGGCATCCGGTTGATAAGTTCCAGCACGCTCTGCTTCGTTTGCCCGCCTGCATCGGCTTTGTATTTGATGAAATCATTGTCGGTGTAATCCCGGACGTACCCGTTGGTGATGAACAAATCGTTGAACCCATCGTTGTCGTAGTCCGCCAGCAAGGCCGACCAACTCCAGTCGGTGTTGGAGATACCGGCCAGTTGGCCAATTTCGCTGAACGTCGGTTGACCATCGCGGTCGAGGCCGTTGTGGAGGTGGAGCATATTCCGCATGATTTCGGGATGAAACCCGTTGCGGAGCATCGAGAGGTAGGCTTCGTATTTGTCGGGGCCAAAAAGCAATTTCTGTCGTTTGTTATCTTCGGGCAGCATATCCATCGTGACGATGTCGGGCCGCAAATCGTTGTTGACGTCGCCCACGTCATTGCCCATCGAAAAATAGCTGACGTGCCCGGTGGCCGCTTTGATGACGTCCGAAAAGGTGCCGTTTTTGTTGTTCAAATACAGGTAATCTTCTTCGATGTAATCGTTGGAAACGTAAATATCCGTGTACCCGTCGTCGTTCAAATCGGCGGTGTGAATGCCCAGCCCAAACCCGATGGGATTGCCCTTGATGCCCGCTTGGGCACTTACGTCGACAAACCGGCGGTTGTCGTTGCGCAACAGCCGGTGACCGGCCAGCGAATCCCGCATCGCCCGAACGGCTTGAACATCGAAGCGATTAAAATCCCGGACGTTGTGGTTGAGCAGGTACACGTCGAGATCGCCGTCGTTGTCGTAATCGAAAAAAGCCGCCTGGGTGCTGAAGCCACCAAAGTCCAGCCCGTACTCCGATGCCCGGTCGGTGAAGGTTACGGCCCCCGACTCCCCGGAAGTAAGCCCGTTGTTGATATACAGTTTGTTGCGGCGCAGGGCAGGTTTGGCGTTGTTTCCTGAAACCGATACGTAAATATCCTGCCAGCCATCCCGGTTGATATCGACGACGGTCACGCCGGTTTTCCATTCGCCCTGCCAGGTGATGCCGGCCTGTCAGGTAACGTCTTTGAACGTGAGATTGCCTTCGTTCAGGTACAATTTATCCTCGCCCTGATTGGCCGTGAAGTACAAATCGATCCGGTTGTCGTTGTTGAAATCCGCCGCCGCCACGCCCCCGCCGTTGTAAAAATACTCGTAGCTGAGTACGTTGCCGGTTTCGGTTTCTTCGAGCCTGTTGATGAATTTAATCCCGGTCTGGTTGGACTTCAAGCGCTTGAAAACGGCATCGGGCGAAGAGGTGCAGGCCGCGAAAAAAGAACCCCAAAGCAAAAAGAAGATCAATTTCATAGAAACGGGTGGGTGATGGAACAGCGAAATTACGAAGCCGTTTAGGATTTCCCGGTAAAGACGATCTGGCCTAAAAACTACTTTTCCTGGCCGGGATTTCAGGTCCGACGTTCCGTCTGACCCTCGTTACACGAATTTACAAAAAAGAAGCCCCGCACGCAGGGCTTCTTTTTTGTAAATTCAATGGATAACGAGCCGCTTACTTATCCCACCACATCCGGGTTGTAAACAAGTCGGCGCCCTGACGGGAGATTGCCACGTCGATGCCGGGATTCACGCCGTATTCGCTCTGCGAGTAGCGCAGGCGGCGGGGAATCTGTCCGTTGGTTTCGTTGCCGGGGTAATTGACGGGCGTGAGTTTGGGATACCCCGTGCGCCGCCAGTTGCTCCAGGCTTCGATGTGGTTGAGCAGCGAACCAGTTACCATCCAGAATTCGGTGTGAATTGCCTCCAGTTTCGCATCGAGGGTACCGCTGGCGGGATACGGGTTGCTGCTGAGGTAGGTGGCTCCGTCGGCGTCGGTCAGTGTGCCGCCGTAGGAACTGATTTGCTTGATACCCGCCACCAGGGCGTTGTCGTAGGCTTGTTTGGCGGTTCCCGTGGCCCAGGTCCGCTCGATGGCTTCGGCTTTTAGCAATTCCGATTCGGCGTAAGTCATCACAAACTGTGGGTTGTTGAGCGCATACATATTGGGGGCGGGACGGGAGTACAGGGAGCGATTATTGACCGGCAGCGTTGCCAGCATGGTCGCATCCGTGCCACTGGGCAGGCCAAGCTGGCTGGCAGCGATCCGGTCGCCGGTTTTCAGGGCCGAGACCACCGTCAGACGCGGGTCTTTGCGGGTTTTCATGGCCTCGATGAAGGTTTTCCCCCACTGAATGTTGTCGGCGGTGACGATGCCCCGGCCAGTGCCGATCATGTTCCAGGAGTTGGGGTTGGAATTGTTGCCCGCTCCGGTGTTCGCAAATTTCACCGAAAAACTGTCGTCGTTGCTCGCCATCAGCCCCCGGTCGGTGGCTTTCTTGGCCCAGGTCTGGGCGGCTGGTGCATCGGCTTTTTGCATCCGCATCGCAAAGCGTAGCATGAGCGAATTGGCGGCGCGTTTCCACTTGGTCATATCGCCACCAAATACCAGATCAGCCGTCTTGGGAATATACGCCGTGGTGCTCAGGGCGGTTCCGGCTTCCTCCAGTTCTTTGAGCATACCCGCGTAGATGTCTTTTTGAGCGTCGTATTTGGGCGAAAAAGTACCCGTCAGTGCGCCGTAACCCGCCTCCGAGTAGGGCACGTCGCCGTACACGTCCGTCAGTACGCCCATTTCGATCACGCGCAGAATCCGCGCCATCGAGAGGATGTTGACGTTTTTGGGGTCTTGTTTGGCGAGTTCGATCAGGTTCACCAGGTTTTTGATGGAGTTGGGATACGCCCTTTCAAACCAAGCCGCACTCAAATCACCCTGAAACGTATAAACAGTTCCCCGGTAGAAACCCACCTCGACCGACGACAGGTGCTGCATCATCATGGAAGCGTAGATGATGTTGGTTCGCCAGGAGCGGTAGCCGGGGTCGCCGCCTTCGCCCGTAATCAACAGGGTCGATTGGGCCAGCAAGTAATCCAGCGGCACCGCCGAGGGCGCGTTTGGATTGACGTTAATGGTTTCAAAATCCTTGGTACAAGCGCCCAGAGTCCAAAGGAGCGCGGTCAAGACAATTAGTTTACGTAACATGATTCAGATGTGCTTTGAAGGATGGAAAAATCGAGTCCGTGACTCAATCAAAATTTCAGATTAACGTTAACCCCAAATGTTCTCGTGGCGGGTACACCGGCCAGTTCAAGGCCCTGTGCGTTGGAGTTGTTGTACGTCGATTCCGGGTCGATGTTGGGCGTGTTCTTCATCAGAATCGCCAGGTTCCGGCCCACGATGCCCACCGATGCGCCCTTGAAAGGGGTACGGCTCAGGAGTTTGGCGGGAATGGCGTAGTCGATGATGATCTGCCGGAGTTTCAGGAAATCGGCACTGTACACGAACGGCGTGGCGATGTTGTTGGCCACGCGGCTGGCGTAGTCCTGGGGGTTTACCTTGACACCATTCGGCTCGCCTTTTTCGTTGACACCCTTTCCGACCAGACCGCCCTCACGACCCTCTAAGGTTTCGATGGACAATCCCCGCCGGTAGGCGTACGAGTTGGTGCCTGAGAATAATTTTCCGCCAAATTTACCATCGATCAGGAAACTCACTCCGAAGGCTTTGTATCGGAAAGAGTTGTTGAAACCAAGCGTCAGCGGGGCTACCCCCGTGCCGAAGTTGGTGAGAGGCCCCTGAAGCGGGTACCCCTGGGCGTCGTGTACCACATTGCCATTGGCATCGCGCTTGAAATCGAACCCCTGCACCTGGCTGTACGGTAAGTCTACGACGTGGTTAATGAACGCGGTCCGGGTTCGGTTTTCATCGACCCGCAGCGTCGTCAGATTGCCGTACAGGCTAACGACTTTGTTGTTGTTGTAGCCCATGTTGAACGAGGCATCCCAACTGAAGTCCTTCCTGGTCAGCACTTTGTAATTGATCAGCAATTCGATCCCCTTGTTTTGAATTTCACCCACGTTAAACAACGCGCTGTTGTAGCCCGACGTGCCCGAAATCGTGGCACCTACGATGTCGTTGGTGGTGGTCCGGGTGTAGTACGCAAAATCGATGGCCACCCGGTTGTCGAATAAACGGGCATCGAAGCCCGCCTCAAACGTAGTCGAGGTGAGTGGTTGCAGGGCCGCGTTGGGCACTTGCCCACCGTTGATTTGCGCCAGCGGTGCGCCCAGGTGGGCACCGGAAAGTCCGTAGTACAGCGACAAGTTGTACGGGTTGGTATCCCCGCCCGCCTGCGCCCATGATGAGCGTAGTTTGAAATAATTGACGACCGAAGGCAACCGCAAAGCCTCCGACATCACAAAACTGGCCCCCACTGAGGGGTACAGAATGCTGTTGTTGCCCGGTGCCAGGGTCGAGAACCAGTCGTTGCGGGCGGTGGCCGTTACGTACAAATAATTGTTGTACGAAAACTCTGCGGAACCGTACACCGAGTTGATGCGCTTCCGAACCAGGGCCTCGCCGATGCCCCGGGCGGCGGGGTCGATGTTGGAGATGTCGTAGAAAAACGGAATGTTCAGGTTATTGCCACCGAAGTTGGAGTTCTGGTAGGTTTGCCGCATCTGGTTACCGCCCAGCAGCAGGTTGATCCCGATCCGGTCCGTGATTTTCTTGTCGGCACCCAGCATCAAATCGGCGTTGGTTTCGGTGAAGTTCACGTTCGACACGTTGTACGACCCGCGCGTTTGGAAGGGGGTACCGTAAGGCGTCCGTTCACTGTACCGGTAATTGAAATTATCAAAACCCAGACGGCCTTTGATGAACAGCCAATCCGTGAGGTCGTACCTCGGCTCAAACGTGCCAATGATCCGGTTTTTCTTATCCTCACGCTTCCACTCGGTCGAGGCGTAGTAAGGATTTTGAATGTAAATATTGTCCGACCAGGTCAACTCGGAGCCGTCGGGTGTAAACTGGCTCTCTTTCAAAGCCGCCACACCCAGCGACGTCGGCATGGCGTTGATGGCGTAGGTTACGCTACCCGGTGAGTCGGAGAGCCGGGGGCGGTTCAACGTTTTTTCGATGATGTACTTCACGTTGGTGAGTATCGTGAGGTTTTTACCCAGGCTGGCGTTGACGTTCAGGGCGAAATTGTTCCGTTTGAGGCTACTATTCGGAATGATGCCCTTGTTGTTGAGGTCGTTCATCGAGAAGCGGTACGTCATGTTTTCGCTCGCTCCGGTGAGGGCTACTGAGTTGGTGAACGTGCTGCCCGTGTTGTAGAAGTTGGTCTGATTATCCCGGACGGCCGAGTAGGGCCGGGATTTTCCGTCAAACTGAATGACGCTCGTGCCGTCCAGTTTCCCGCCCCAACTGTTGGACGTCAGGGCTTCCTGCACCGTGGTGGGCCTGATGCCGTTGTTGCCCGCCCCGTACTCGTACTGATAGCCCTCAAATTTTTTGATAAGCAGGTCTTCCGCCACAAAATTGCTGTTGATTTCTACGCCGATGCCCTGCCCGGCCTTGCCGCCTTTAGTCGTCACGAGAATGGCCCCGTTGGACGCCCGCGAGCCGTAAAGCGCGGCGGCAGTGGCCCCTTTCAACACGTTGATGTTTTCGATTTCGTCCGGGTTGAGGCTCGAAATTCCATCGCCCCGGTCGCCGCCGCCCCACATCCCCGCCGACCCTAAATTGTCGTTGTTGATCGGAATCCCGTCGACCACGATCAGCGGTTGGTTGTTCCCGGAAATCGAGCCGTTGCCGCGAATGATAATCCGGGATGAACCCGCCGGGCCGGAAGCCGGAGCCGAGATATTCAGACCGGCCACTTTACCCTGCAACGAGTTGGCCAGGTTGACGGTGCGGGCCTGGGTGAGTTCCTCGCCTTTCACTTCGGTGGTCGAGTAGCCCAGCGATTTCCGCTCTTTTTTGATGCCCAACGCCGTGACGACGACCTCGCTCAAGACGGACGCTTCCGGGGCCAGGGTTACGTTGATCGTTGAACTATTGCCCACGACGACATCTTTCGACACAAACCCAACGGAACTGAAACTGAGGGTTCCTGCTTTGGGAGCCTGAATCCGGTATTCACCGTTCTCATTGGTCACGGTACCTTGCCGGGTGCCTTTCACCAGCACGTTGACCCCGGCCACGGCGTTGTTTCCTTCGCCGGTGACTCGCCCGCTCACCTCTACGCCCTGCGCCAGGCTCAGGGTGGAAAGCAGGGAGAACGCGAAAATTTTGAAACAGATTAACGTTTTTTTCATGGTCGATGGTAGAATTTAAGGGTTCATAAAAAAGAGAGAATGGTTTTGCTAATGGCGAAAGATGCCCGCGACCAAAGGTATAGAATAAACAAATGTTTTGTACGGTACCCCCTTATCCAAAGGGGGCATTATTTTATCCAAGAAAAACAAAATTATTTCAACTTTAAAAAGGTATTCAATCGGCACCAGCCGCCTTCGCCGCACAGCGACCCGCCATTACCCAACGGTTCACTCCAATTGAAAATGCGTTAAAATCAATTCAAGTGGTGGGCTGTCAGCGACCTGCAAGTTTGCCTGACGATAGCCCACCACTTGCGTTAGAATCAATCAGTTGGCGGCTTTGGTTATTTCACCAAAAACGGCCTTGAAGCAGTTGGAAGCCGTATTCTCGGAATTCTCCGGGTTGATTTTCCGACCGTAAAATTCGTTCAGAAACGAACCCGCATCCGACCAGACCGTCTGGATCATTCCTTGAAAACGCTCCTTCATCTCGGGCGTGGCGCTGTGGCGAAATCGTAGCATATCCCGTACCTGCAACACCGCGTTTTTGGGCATTCGCCAGGGGCACGTCGCCACGCTGAGGCCCTTCATGGCGAAGTACACAGCGGTTTGGTCGGGGCGTTCATAGTGCCAATCGCAGATCATCACGTCTTTGGGAATCAGATCCACGGCCTGGTGGGTGTTGTTGAAACTGGCCTCCCACAGGCCCAGGCCGGTCGTTTTACCGTCGAGCAGGCGGTCGCCCCAAATCCAGAGGCTTCGGTTTTTCTGGGCCAGATGATTCCGGATTTCCCGCACTTCACCCGCGAATAGTTCGGCTTTATCCCGACCCGAACACCGGGGGCATTGATCGTCGCCGATGTAAAACACTTCGTCCATGCCCGCATGAAAGGCGTCGGTTTCAAACACGTCACAAATTTCATCGACCAACGCGAAAACCACCGGATGAACGCCGGGGTGCAGGGGGCAGTAGCTTTTGCAATACAAGCCATCAGCGTTGGGCCAGACGTACTTCTGGGGCATTTTGACGCGGGGTGTTTCGTCAAATTGCGGGTACATTCGCAACAGATTGAGCGTGGTGCCCGCCCAGGACTGGTGCCCGAGCAGGTTGATCTGCGGGATGAGCCGGATGTTGGCCTGCTGGCAGGCACTCACCAGTTTTTTTACCTCTTTTTTGGAAAGTGCCAGGCTATCGCGCAGTTCGGGGTGGCTCTCGTACTGGTAATTAAAGTCGATCCGCACGATGAGCGTATTCACTTGGCGGGGAGCCAGTTCTTCGTTGATAAATTTAATAAACTCATCGAGGTGCGGGGCGCGGGGCGAACCAATGCAAAAGCCCCGAACGGGCATCAGACTATCGAGTTTAGTTTGCGCCAGTACCGGTTGAAAACAACAAACAAGGCTCAGCAACGCGAAGGTGTATACGTTTTTTTTCATTTGGAAGCGATAATTTTTCTTACCCGGCTCCTCATCCTGAAGGGCGGGGTTTGGGAAGATTTTACGACCGTCCTGGCTGGCCAGATCACGCCTTTAAATAGTTAATCACAAATAAACCGGTATTCGCTGCTAAACCCCCAACCCCCCTGAAGGGGGCTTTCCTGCCTGAACATTTTTTTAAAGCCCCCTTCAGGGGGTTGGGGGTTTAGCAGCGAATTTATGTCAGGTCTTTAATTTCTCCCCAAACAACTTCAAGGTGCGCGCCCAGGCCAGTTTGGCGGCGGTTTCGTTGTAGCGGGTGGGTGCCGTGTCGTTGTGGAAGGCGTGTTGGGCACCTTCGTAAACGTATAGTTCGTAGGGAACTTTGGCTTGTTTGAGGGCGGCTTCATACGCCGGAATTCCCGCGTTCACGCGTTCGTCAAGCCCGCCGTAGTGTAGCTGCACGGCGGCTTTGATTTTGGGCACGTCGGCCACGTCGGGTTGCCGACCGTAAAAGGCCACCGCCGCTTTCAGATCGGGCACGTTGACGGCCAGTTGGTTGGCCATTGCTCCACCCCAGCAGAAGCCCATGCAACCCGTCTTGCCATTGGAGTCGGGGCGGGTTTTGAGGTAATCCACGGCTTTGGCGAAATTAGTCAGGGTTTTTTTGGCATCCAGTTGGCCAAACTTCGCCCGCATTTCCGTCTCGTCGGTGGGCGTACCGCCAAAAGCCGACAAGGCATCGGGGGCCATCGCCAGGTACCCGGCCAGGGCCACCCGCCGGGTTACGTCTTCGATGTGGGGGTTGAGGCCCCGGTTTTCGTGAATCACGATCACCGCCCCGTACTTGCCGGGCGCTTTGGGCCGAACCAGGTAGCCTTTCATGGAATCTTCGCCGGGATACGTGACGCGTTCGATCAACAGGCGATCATCCTGGTGGGGAACGGTCGCCGCCTGGGCGTAATTGACCTCCAGCAAGGGCAAAACCGACAAAGCCGCCGCGACGCTGCCCGTTAGTTTAGCTAATCGTTTAAGGAATTCATCGCGAGAAAGTGGTTTGTGCGTATACTCGTCGAAGAGGTTGATAATGCGCTGATCCATAGTCAAAACGGGAGGTTTATAAATTGATCCGGTGAAAAGTAAAAGTAGGAAAAATAGAGCTGCCTCAACAACGGGTGGGTTTATCAATAAGACCAATGCCCGAAAGACCGCGACAAATCGGGCCTGATTCATGGCCGCTTTCCCTAATCTGAGTAGAGATCGGCCAGGTAGTGGTCGTAGAGTTGTTGCGCAAAATCGGACATCTGAGTGGCGTGCGTCGGCTTGGCCATGATAGCCGTGGCCCCAAACACGTAGGCTTGCTTGCGCTCGGCCTCCCGGTTGGAAACCGAGTACACGACGATGGGCAATCGCCGCCACTGCGGCATTCTGCGCAAGGTATGCAACAGCGAAAACCCACTCATGCGGGGCATATTCAGGCTCAGGATGATCAGGGATGGAAATTGAATGGTTCGGGTCAAAAACCGGATGCATTCTTTCGAACTGTAGGCAAGATGAATTTCACAGGGAAGGGCGTTCTTTTCAAAAGCCTCTTTCAGTTGTTCACTATCTTGTTTGGCATCATCCACGACGAGGATGTTTGCCGCCGGATTCGGGGTGCCGTTCATTGGTTTGTTATTTATTCAAAATGCCTATGCCTTAAAAAATGGGGTCCAACCGGTTAGCAACCAAACCTTTAAATGTTTAGCTAAAAAACGCGCTCCATCCCCGGCAACCGGGCCTGGTTGAGTATATTTCTCTACAACGTCGGGGGTCTTATTCTATTTTTTACCCGGTAAATCCGATGCCTCGTGCGCAACGGCAACCCAACAAGAGCGGGGCTGGCAAACGGGAAAGAATTTTAAATCCACTGGTTCGGATAACCTAAAACGTATCGGTAGAAACCCCGGCCGCGCCCTGCTTTCCGCTCCCGGACCGGGGCAATACGTACACTGGACTAAGCCAGCTACCCGCAGAAAACAGGATTTCGAGTGAGCAATTTTCAAGAACTAAGGATCGCGGGAAGCGCACTGCAGCCCGATTTTCAGGCTACCGGTTTTGGGTATGATTAAAATTCTCCGCTAAACTCGTCCTGAGTTTTTATGTGTTCGATTTGAATCTGCTACCCCAAGCAGTCTCGAACTGATTGCCGCAATGGGTTGCCCCTGGCGGGGAACCCGGTTGAAATCAAGCCTGGCTTTTAGCTCTTAACGAGAAATTGTCTGGTACGGACAAGTCATTTTTTAATCCAAATTCCTTATTTAATAACCTATGTCAGGAAGTTTAAATTTGTAAAGCTCGTACTCATGGGGTTACTTTTGCATAATTGGACAACTATACCGACCATCTAAAAAGAGAAAACCCATGAGAACAACAGTCCTAAACGTGCCCACCTAAAAGCTGCTTCTTCGAGAATTGAGTTTATTGTGTTTCTGCTCAATTCTACCCGGTATCCGTTTTTTTCAACACCCACCCTGCAAACTTTCAACACCTTGCTGAAGAATCCTCACTGGCTCTATGCCGACTCGTTTTGTCTGGCAAGTACTCGCCCATTCACTGCGCACTCATCCGACAAGTTCCACCACCCACCTTTCTTTCCGCCCGTCTTATGCTAAACTTATTGACTTTTTTTGCCCGGCTGCTGGCCGGGAGTACGCTACTCCTGTGCGCTTTTACCTCCCCGGCACAAACGACCCAGGAATTGCCTGATGGCGTAAATGATGAAGCTCCTTTCAGCTACCAGGGGCCAAACGGGTACGGCTCGCAGTACAATCCGGTGGCTAAGTTTGGGGAAATTATTCTGCCCCGTGACTTCGTCCCGTTCACCCTGGAAGCGGTAGCCGAGAATGTGTACCACAACCCGGCCACTCCGCTCTGGAAGGTTGGCTTCACCCACACCTGGGATGCCGACGAAACCCGCGAGCGCAGCGTATTCTCCACCAACTCGGGTAACTTATACACTGGCACGGGCTACGCCCCGTCGGGAGGCTCGCCGCTGTACCCCGAAACAATCACCCCCTCGGTTATCCAGAACGTTATCGGGCCACGCATCGCTAATTCTGACATTCTGGTGCATGATTACGAACTTGGTGACCCATCTCCCGAGGAGTTGGCCAAGCCTGGTTTTGTGGCGGCCTGGATTCACGCCACCCTGACGGGTCCCCTGGGCTACGCCCGTGCCCGAGGGCAGCGCACGAGCGTTTACGGGGCAGCATTTATGGGAGGCACTAAATTTGATCAACATGCCCCCTGGGGATCTGGTTTTGGAACGGACTGGCGGGTGTGGCAAAAACGTTCGTATGGCGTTGATGCCAGGGATCATCTGTTCTGGTCTTACGATCCGTACGGGGTACGCCCCAGGGAGGTGGTGAGTTTTCCCAGGGTGTCGGACCTTCAGCCGCTGGGTAATTTTATGATTTTTTACCAGCGAACCGGCAGCAGTCCCGGCGCGCCGTACTACCCACTGGGCATTCTCCTGCAGGATCCGGCGGTAGCACCCACAGGATTAGTTTCGTCGGCAACTGTGCCCACCCGCTACCGACTCGAAGAACTACCCGGTCAGTGCGGAGCCGGCTCACGAACGTTTCGTTTCACGCTCGAGGATGAAGCCGGAAATCGGGTAAACAACTGGGTGGCGTCGGGCTGGATACCCAGCACCCAAACCATTTATACGGCCCAAACCCCTACATCCGCCAATTCAAAACCGGTTGGTTTTACCCACGCCGATCGAATCCCCAACCGGCGCTCGCAATCGCCCTCGATTCAAAGCGTTGAGGCGGTGATCCCGGCACCCCGTGCCGGGGTTGGTTTCCAGACTCGTAATGGGGGCAATTTCGCTCAGCGTTTTTCTGTAACCACGTTCGCCCAGGGTAGTGCCGTAGCCACGGTTTGCATTGTAAACGACATTCCGGGGGGTGAGGCTCCCGCAGTGGGTAATACGCTTGAGGAATGCGATGAGGTGCTTTTAAAAATGTGGGGGCAATCGGTGCATAGCCGCAAATTAGAGCCAACCCTGATCCCCTGGCACACCGCTTCGCCGGTTCCTCACACGCACAACGACGTCGGCTTCATTGCCACCGGCGTATTTCCTGAATACTACCTGCCCGCCCTAATCCTCCACGCGGCCAATCAGCAGGCAGCCGTTACGTTGTGGGGGCACACGATGTTTACGGAACAAACCAAGTTTGCCAGCGGCCGCTCCCTGGACAACGTCATCGCGGCCCGTAAACGAGTCAAACTCCGGGAGGCCCTTGCTTTCTCAGCCCAAACGGTCCGTCCTGATTATGCGTTGCAGTGGAACGGGGTCGATGTGTGGACTAAAAACACTGAATTTGCGCCGAGCAATGGCGACCCAGACCGCTACGACCCGGTCTGGATTTATCGGGTGGGGGCGAATGCGGGCAACAATCACTTTATCAACCAGGCCAACCGCTACACCGTTCCCGTTCCTCTGATTACGGTTTGCCAAAACGGCAATAAGGTCTGGATTGTCGGTACGATGATCGGTAAAGTTGAACCCAATGCCACCAATACGTATACCGTCAAGGTCAGGCCAGCAGGCAACGAAAGCAATGTAAAAGCGTACAGTATCACACTCAACGGCAAGAGAACGACCAGCGTCACGTACACGCTCGATGCGCCAAGCCCCCCTCCCCCCACTCCCAGCGCGTGCGCGGTGACCAAAGTGCGCATCTATCCCCGGCCCAACTGCTGCGCCGGGCGCACCATCGGGGCCCGGATTCAGGTCT
Source organism: Cytophagaceae bacterium (assembly GCA_026785975.1). GTDB lineage: Bacteria > Bacteroidota > Bacteroidia > Cytophagales > Spirosomataceae > JAJAZB01. The sequence continues at coordinate 20,515 of JAJAZB010000427.1, forward strand.
CGACCACCGGCAGTAACGGCCCCTGGCAGACGGTCTTCACCGTGCCC
>JAJAZB010000428.1 GCA_026785975.1 Cytophagaceae bacterium
CCCAAACCCCTATTGTGGAAATTGGCGGGGGGGGTCGTATTTGTTAATATGACACCGTTATCACGCCACGGGGCTTTTCGCGGCGCGCGCCGATAACAGCCCGTTGCCTTCAATCACGAAGGAAGCCATTTTTCAGTACGTGTACGCCGTGTTGCATCATCCTGCCTACCGCAAAAAATACCCGATGAATTTGAAACGCGAGTTTCCCCGCATTCCGTTTTATGGCGATTTTGGGCAATGGGCCGATTGGGGCAAAACGCTGCTCGATTTGCACCTAAACTACGAAACCGCCGAGCCGTACCCGCTGGAGCGCGTCGAACTGCCGAAAGGCGGCGGGAAAGCGATAGTGCAAAAGCAATTTTTCGGCACCGTGGCCGAACCCGAACCGCTGTTTACGCCCGCCCCCAAAGCCCGCCTTCGCGCCGATAAAACCGCTGGAACCATCGAACTCGATGAACAAACCACCCTGCGCGGCGTGCCACCCGCAGCCTGGGAGTACAAGCTGGGCAACCGCTCCGCGCTGGAATGGATTCTCGACCAGTACAAGGAATCCAAACCCAGCGACCCGACCATCGCCGCCCAGTTCAATACCTACCGCTTCGCCGATTACAAAGAGCGGGTGATCGACCTGTTGAAACGGGTTTGCACGGTGAGCGTCGAGACGATGAACATCGTGAACATTATGCCGTAAATTTGTTGCCAACGCTTAGGCGTGGCACGGCTCAGCGTACTTTTTTCCCGACGAGGAATTTACCTGGCCTGAGCCGTGCCACGCCCCCCAATCCATGCTCCTCGATCTCCGCTCCGATACCGTCACCCGCCCGACGCCCGAAATGTTGTACGCCATGATGACCGCCCCGCTGGGCGATGACGTTTTCGGCGACGACCCCACCGTGAAAGCCCTCGAAGCCCTCGCTGCCAGCCGCTTCAGCATGGAAGCGGGCCTGTTCTGCGCTTCGGGCACGATGACCAACCAGATCGCGCTGACGGTACACGTGGCCGCCGGGGATGAAGTCATTTGCGACGCGCTCAGCCACATTTACCTCTACGAAGGCGGTGGCCTGATGGCCAATGCCCGCGCCTCCGTGCGCCTGCTCACGGGCGACCGGGGCCGCATTTCGGCGGAACAAATCGAAGACGCCATCAACAATCCGGCGGACATTCATTTGCCCACTACCCGGTTGGTTTCGCTCGAAAACACGATGAATAAAGGCGGCGGTTGCTACTACCGTCTGCCGGAGATTGCCGCCATTCGCGAAGTCTGCGAGCGGCACGGACTCATTTTGCACCTCGACGGGGCGCGGGTGTTCAACGCCCTCGTCGAAACGGGCGAATCCCCCACGGAGTACGGGCGGCATTTCGATTCGATTTCAGTGTGCCTGTCCAAGGGGCTGGGTGCTCCGGTCGGGTCGGTGCTTTTGGGAACTAAGCCGTTTATTGAAAAAGCCCGGCGGGTGCGCAAGCGCATGGGCGGTGGATGGCGGCAGGCGGGTCTGCTGGCCGCAGCGGGTATTCACGCGCTGGAAAATCACGTTGAACGCTTGAAGGAAGATCACCGTCGGGCGCGGGCTATCGAAGCGGTGTTGCGTCCATTGCCCGAAGTCATTGACATTTTACCCGTTGAAACCAACATCGTTATTTTTCAACTCGCCGAGGGCATGAAGGCCACCGAGTACGTGCAGCAATTGAAGGAAAAAGGCATTCTGGCCGCCCCCTTCGGCAAAGACAAAGTACGCCTCGTGACGCACTTGGATTTCACGGATCAGCATTTGTCAATGTTGAATGAAAGAATGGGGCAATAAGAGAATGAGTGAATGAAAGAATACTGTCGCGCGTCAGCCTATTCATTCGCTCATTCTTTCATTCACTCATTGATTTACCTAAAAAGCGTCACTCTACCCCGTTTGACAAACCACTCGCCGTCGGGCTTGCGGCGGAGGCGGAAATCGAGCCGGAAGACGTAGTCGGCGGTGGGGCAGGGGAGACCCTGATACGTGCCATCCCAGCGTTGCTGGCTGTTTTCGGTCGAAAACAGAACTTCCCCCCAGCGGTCGTACACGGTTAGGCGGCTGTCGAGTTCATCCGTGTTTTTCCACTCCCACTGATCGTTGAGGCCGTCGCCGTTGGGTGAAAACGCATCGGGTATGAAAACCTGGGGCGGGCAATCGTCGCGCACGGTGATGCTGCGATTGGCGGCACACCCAAAATCAGTTTGAATGCGCACGTCGTAACGGCCGGCCGTGCTGGCGATCAAACTCGGCGAAGTACTCCCACCGGGCAGCCACTGGTAGCGCAGGCCCGGCCCGCTGGCGCGGGCATCGAGCGTCAGGGGCTGATCGCGCAGGCATTCGAGTTCCGGTATTGTTTCCAAGGTAGGCAACGGATGAATCGTTACCTGCACCGAATCACTCAATTGACACACGCCAGCTTTGACTTTGAGCGCGTAGCGGCCCGACTGCAGTGGCTTGAGCCGTTGCGTCGTATCACCCGTCGACCATCGGTAGCTGGTCTGGCCGAAGGCAGGCGTCAGAGTGGGCACGAGTTCGATGGGTTTGTCCTCGCACACTTGCCGGTCGCCGCCCAGTCTGAGTTTGGGGGGCGTTTGTACCCGCACGTATACGCTGTCGCGGCGCAGGGCAAAGCACTTGTCGCGGTAGCTCACCGTAAAAAACCGGTCGCGGTCGGCCCGTAAACTGGGGGTGCGGCTGGTTGGATTTTCCAGGTCCTGAACCGGATTCCACTGGTAGGTTTCGTTGATCGACTCCCGGGCCACCAACGTCAGGCGTTCGCCCTGGCACACCCGAAAGGTATCGCGGGCAACGATGTTGCGGTTGAGGCAAACCGTGTGGGTGTTGGTCGAACCGCCCGTTGCCGCCGTAAACCCCCAGAACACTTCGCTAACGCCGCCAAACACATCCTGAACCAGATCGATTTTCTGACTGATCCGCAGGTCACAGTCAAAAAACACATCGAGTTGCCGGGCGGCGGCGTTCCATTTGACCAACATCCGGTGGTTGGTGCCGTCTTTCACATTTTTCACCTTCGTCGACATCTGCACGGGCGAGGCGAAAGCCCGGTTGGCGTTGTCGCTGTGGTTGGAAGCTCCGTTGCGCACGAGGGCGATGTGGTCGATGTCGGGATCGCTGAAGGCCAGGTTTCGGTACGTGTCGAGTTCGATACCCAGCGAGGGCAAGAAGCCCTCGAAGCCAATGCCCCCGCCCGCTTTGCCAATGGCCCGGTTGCCCACCGTTTGCATCACCAGCACGATGCCGTCGGCGCCCGTGCCGTCAGCCCCAAAGTTGAGCGTCATTTCCAACTCAAAGGACTCGGCCAACCGCAACGGCTCGGCGTACCACACGGCACCGAGTTGCCAGGTTCGGCTGTTGGTCAGTTGGTAGCAGTCGCTGTTGGGTACCGCCCGGGCGTCACCCACGAGGTTGTAGCCGCTTTGGGCAAAACCAGGAAATTGGTTGAACACTAAAACCAGAAACGGCAGGAAGCGGCGCAGCACAGATAAACTGATTTAGAGACGATTCATCAAAAATACGGTTTTGCGCCCAAACCAGTTCTACTCAAAAATCACCGTTTTGTTGTCCTTGATGAAAACACGGTCTTCAAACACCAGTTTCAGGGCTTTCGCCAGCGCAATTTTCTCCACGTCGCGCCCGGCGGCGGCCAGTTCCTGCCAGGTTTTGGAGTGGTTGACCGGAATCACGTCCTGGGTGATGATCGGCCCTTCGTCCAGGTTTTCGTTCACAAAATGCGCCGTGGCCCCGATGATTTTCACGCCTCGCTCGAAGGCCTGTTTGTAGGGATTGGCACCAATAAACGCGGGTAAAAATGAATGGTGAATGTTGACGAGCCGGTTGGCAAAATGACTCGTGAACCCCGGCGTTAGCACCCGCATAAACTTTGCCAGCACTACGTACTCCGGCGCGTAGGGCACTACGACTTCCAGCAATTCGGCCTCGTGTTGCTCCCGCGACTTGCCTTCGTGGCTGATAAAATGAAACGGAACATCGAACTTTTGGGTCAGCGGACGCAGGGTGTCGTGGTTAGCGACCACCGCCAAAACGTTCATATTCAGTTCGTTGAAGGCATTCCTCACCAGCAAATCGCTCAAACAGTGGTGTTCTTTCGTGACGAGCAACACCACGTTTTTCGTGCGATTGGTTGTTAAAGACAAATGCACCTCGTCGGGTAGAATGCCCCGCAGGGCACCAATAATTTTCTCGGGTTGGGCATCGCCGGTAAATTCGGTGCGCATAAAAAACTGGCTGTGCTGCGCGGGTTCACCGTTGCGTTCGACGAATTCATCGTTGCGTAAAATATTGAGGTCGTGGTGGTAAAGTACGCCGGTGATTTTGTGGACAAGCCCCTTTTCGTCGGGGCAGTCGATGCGGAGAATGTGGGTTGTCATAAAAACCGCAACCCTCGTAAGAACCGGTTGCCCCGCAAAGGTAACAGCCGAACGCATTGGGCGTTGGGGTACGTTGGAAAACGGCTCCTTTCACCGGAATAAGACAGCGGCAGAATTTCTGAATCGTCCATTTTTCCGGTCAATGCATCACGCTTGAAACAATCCGACAGAAAAGGTATCTTTCGCTGCATAAATCCTTGAACCTCACGCCATGACTCCTACCAAACTGTCGGTCAACGGCAAAAAGTTACATTCTGGCTTTTTGTCTAACGGCTGGACTGGCAAGTGGGAGACGATACAAACCGCTTAAACTCCACTGCTCTAACCCAAGATAATTGTGAAAATTACTGCCAAATTCCTCCTGCTGTCCAGCATCTTGATCGGCCTCGCGCTCGCCATGCGTCCAGTTGCCCCAACCCTGAACGGCGCGTGGCGGTTAACCAATACCACGGGTAAAACCGTGTTGGTGACCGTAGCCGATGGGTATCTGATGTGGACGGAGTACGCCCCCAACCGCTTCGTCAGTACCCGTGGGGGTGCCTGGCAGCAGGAGGGCAGGCAATTGAAATTGACCGTAGAATTTGATTCGCGCGACAGTATTCGCGTCGGGCAGGTTGAAAATCTGCCCCTGTCGCTAAGCAACGCTCAAATGACGTTGGGTTCATTAAACTTTGAACGAATCGACGAGCCGTCCGCCCAAACGCCCCTGGCCGGTCTGTGGCGAATTACCGGGCGCGAAGGACAAGACGGGCAAATGGGCACCATGCAACGCGGTGCGCGTAAAACGATTAAACTACTGACGGGAACACGTTTTCAATGGGCGGCCATCAATCCGCAAACGAAGCAATTTTCGGGTTGTGGCGGTGGCACCTACACGATGAAGGACGGGAAATACACCGAAACCATCGACTTTTTTTCCCGCGATAATACCCGCGTGGGTCGCTCACTCAGCTTCGACTACAGCCTCAGCGGCGATGTCTGGGACCATCGCGGGATGAGTTCGACGGGCGGGAAAGTTCACGAAGCGTGGAGCCGGGAGCGGCCGTAGCGCCAATAAATAACGAGTAGAGTTTCAGGGTCCCCCACGCGCAGCGTAGGCAGACCGTCCACTGGAGTGCCTACGCTACGCGTGGCACTCCTCCCCAAACCCAAACTTTCCCTTTTTTACAAAAACTTCATCAAATTTATGGATGAGGTTTCTATAAAAAAGTGCGCTATTCGCTGCCTTCGAGTTTCACCAGTTTATTGTACAATCCCAGAATCAGGAACGGGGCGGCCCACTGTCCGACGAACAAACTTTTATCCCGCTCGCCCTGAAATTGATACCAAAGTGAAGCCCCCATGGAGCCAATTGCCGCCCACAGAAACAGGTCGGAGGGTAATTTGGCGGTTTGTGATTCAATGGCCTTAGCGACAGGCCCTTCGTTGTGTTGCGGATTTTTGTTGGTTGCCATACGTGCTTTCGGGTTTAGTTTGTCGAGGTAAAAATTACCTGACAAACCGGGGAACGAAGCGAATTGTTATGGATTCCATTCGGTGGTTACCAAATTCACTGTTTGCGGGCGTAGTATTCGTTCGGTCCGGCGTCGTTGGCTCCGCCCAGCAAAATCAGGCCGTTGTCGCAGAGCGTGATGAGTACGCCGCCGTTGGCCTGGCCGTTTCGGGTGAGGTCGAGAATCAAAATCGGGTCGTTCATCACTGTTCGAAGTCGGTAAGTGCCCGACTCGTTGATCGTTTGGGCTTCAAAAAATTGATACGTCCGGTCGGCGTTGAACCGAAAGCGCTTTGACGTACCCGTCGTCGCGGGCGTTTCGACGGAGGTACCCGCCCCGCGCCGGACCAATTCGGATTTTTGCCAGGTCCAGTCCCCAACGAGTTTTTGGTAGCCCTCCTCCACCTTGACCACGGTATTCCCCTGCGGACACACGTCGGCCTGGGCCTCTTTTTCTAACTTCTCCGTTTTTTCGCAGGAAACCACCAGCAAGGCGGCCAGACTACACGCGATAAGCTGTTTCATGGATCAATCTCTTTTTCCAATAAGACACGTAAAGGCCGGTTAGGGTTGAAATCCAGGTTATTTTTTATTAGCGCGGCTCCCTGCCCCGCCAGTGATCCAGGGATAGTTTTCCCGGCCCATTAAAAAGTAAAAACAGATTAACCGCCACCAAATTAGCCGATGGCATGGTGTTCTGGTAGGAATCGGCGATAATCAGGTGCGCAAAGATCAGGGCCATCGAAAAATTGATGACGAGCAACAGCGCCGCCCAGCGCGTCCAAAGGCCGAGCAGGATCAGCAAACCGCCGATAAATTCGGTGTACGTGGCCAGCACGACACCCACGGGTGGGAAGGGAAAACCCAGGCTGGTCAGGTAACTCTCGAACTGCGGGAGGTTTTCGGCGGGCATCAGCGCGTTGGGCCAGGAGACTTTAACGAGTTGAAAACCAAAGGCTAACCGCAGAAAAAAGGGCGCGTAGTCGCGGTAGCGGAA
>JAJAZB010000429.1 GCA_026785975.1 Cytophagaceae bacterium
GCCGTGTTTTCGTTCAAAATGAGTTCAAACGGGGTTAATTTCTCTATCTGGTACGCGCTGGTGCGGTTGGTGATGATGTTCTGGCCGTCGCGGGTGTAGCTGACCGTCGTTTTGCGGCCCTGGGTGTAAAGCGTCAGGCGGGTGCGGTCGAGAATGAAAATCAGGTCGCTCTCCGCGACTTCCGCGTCGCTCATGGCCAGTTCCCCGGCGCGCGATTCTACGCGTTTAACGACCCAGGTTCCCGTTAGCGAGGCTTCGGGGCCGCTCCCGGCCTGGATCAACTCCTGACCAAAGCCAACGAGCGATGATAAGCTAAAAAACAGCGACGCGGTAATCAATTTCATGGGTACGGGGCAAACGTAAGCGTGTTCGGTGCCGACAAATTACGTATTTCGACCTACAACGAAAATTCGCGCGTTTGATTTAACAAAATTTAACGGTAGCTCCGACCTCCGGTCGGAGAGGAATCCGATTTCCCAGCGGCTCTACGTAACCACGCCAAACTCCGACCAGAGGTCGGAGCTACCGCTCTCTCACGACTCTAAACCCGATATACCCCGTAGAGGTTTGCGAATGTTGATTTCTAGGCCAGTCGGCGGTAGCGTCGGCCAGATCGTAGGCGCTGAAGCCGTAGGTGCCGGGCGTGCCGTCGTCTTTGGTGTACCACTCGGCCACGTTGCCGCCGAGGTCGTAGAGGTCAGCTTCGCCGACTTTCACGGCTTTAAATGACCCAACCGACTTCAAAAGCGAGGTTTTGGCTTCGGCTATTTTCTGGCGCAACAGCGGGACTTCGTCGAGGGTGGGGGCATAACCGGCCCAGTAATTCAGCGTGTTTTCGTGGACATCGGCGGTTTTGGCTTTTTCGTGCAAGACCTTCGCTTCGCGGGCGTTGGGGAGCCGGTATTTCTGGCCGGTTTTCTCAGAAAGCCATTGGCAGTAGGCTTGGGCCTGTTCAAACGTTATGTTCGTCGCCGGGAAATTTGATTCTTCGCGGGAATTGGTAGGCTCAGCCTTTGTGCCGTTTTTCTGACTGAGTAATTGCGCCTGAGTCACTTCAAATTGGCCGAAGGCAATGCTGTCTTTTTTCACAGAAACCACCGAAGGGAGAGTCAAACCGCCGGGTAGTTCAAGACCCACGAATCCGAAGGCCGTTTTGGGTACCTTTTCCCGCTCCAGCAACATCGCCAGCGGTGATTCCTTCTTAAAAGCCTCGTTGAGCGTGTCCCGTTTCCCAAAAAGATACTTGTCGAACCACGCGATTTCTTCCTTCATTTTGCGCAGTTGGTGCGTTACTTTTTGCAAGCCGTGCGGCTGGCCCGGAAACCAAAGAAAGCGCACGGGAGCCTTGCCAATTTGCTGGAGCGCCCGGTAATATTCCCAGCCCTGGTCGCGGGGTACCTGCCGGTCTTCGCTGCCGTGGAAAATAATCGTGGGCGTGCGCACTCGTTCCAGTTCAAATAAGGGCGATTTAGTGATGTAAACCTCATTGTAGATTTTGCCGCCCACGTTGTCCCAGGGCGCACCGCCGAAGTAGTGCTGATCGAAGGTGACGCCAAACTGGCAGGTACCGAAGTCGGAAGTCCAGTTGACGTCGCCCGCGCCGGGGGCGGCGACCTTGAACATATTCGGGTAGCGCACCGTGAGCATGGTGGCCAGAATGGCTCCGTTGCTCCAACCCTGCACGCCCATCGAATCGCGGTGTACCAGGCCTTTGGCAATCAACGTTTCCACGCCCTTCGTGATGTCGTCCATCTCGGGGTCGTAGTAATTTTTGGCGATGGATTCCACGAACGCCTGCCCGTGGTTGCTCGATCCGTGGTAGTTGGGTAGCAACACAAAAGCCCCTTTTTGGGCCATAATGTTGGGATAGTACGCCCAGGATTCGCTCCAATCGTCGCCGTCGTAGGCCGAAGGGCCGCCGTGAATGGCAACGACCAGCGGGTATGCCCTTCCGGGAGGCGCTCCTCCGGGTTGGTAGGCGGTTGGGTAGTACAAAATTCCCGTCACGTCCTCGTCGTTCCAGCCCTTCCAGCGGATCACTTCGGTTTTGGCAATCTTCTTCTTTTTGAAACCTTCGTTGAGAGAAAACAACGGGGTTTCAGACGCGACGGACACGGTAGCTTTTTTAGCGTCGGTCAACAGTTTGGCGGCGTAGTACTGCGTGGGCGTCGAGGCCGTGGAATGGCTGAAAAGCAGGGTATTGGCGTCACGAGCCAGGATAATTGGCGTCACGTGTTCATTCATCGTCGCTGTGATGCCCACGGGTTTTACCGTCCAGCGATCCGCGCCGCCCGACGGTACGCCGCCCGACGGATCGCCGCCCGACACTTTTTCGACCAAAACCAGTTTGTTAGTGGGGCCGTTGGCCAATTCCACGAGTAAATGATTGCCAACGGCCAGCCGGGGTCCTCCGGCCAAGCCCCATTCCCAACCCAGCGGTACGGGGGTTACGTTGCCGCTGCCGAGGGTGTAAAAATGCAGTTTGCTCACGCCCGCGCCGTTCCAGAGGGTATCGCTGGTTTGGTTGGTGCTGAAATAGAACCCGCTGCCATCCTGAGTAAAGACGAAACTGCCGGGCGAGAGCATCGAACCCAAAATCCGGGATTGGGTGCCTTTCGCCAAATTCCAAAGTCGGATTTCGGGTCTCGGCTGGCCGTCGGCTCCGTAGTGCGGCGAGCGGGTGTGGGTACTCACGACCCAGGCTCCATCGCGCGAAACGGCGTAGCCCGATAGCGGAAATCGATTGTCGGTCAGGCGGCGGACTTCCTTCGTTTTGACGTTGAACGCAAACAAGCGGCTGGGCTTGAAATGCGCCGTATCCTCGATCACCTGCACGTCGTCCTTGCGCTCCTCAGCTTCTTTCTCGTACAAACTTTTACCTTCTTCGGCCACGAAGGCGAGTGTCGAATCATTGAGCCATTGCAGGTTGGAAACGGTGTTTTCAAAACTCTTGATTTCATACGCTTCGCCGCCCGCCGGGTTGATGCCCCAGAGCTTTTTGCCCTTGTCGCGGGTGGAGGTGAAGTAGATTAATTTACCGTCGCGGGCGAAAATCGGGCTGCGATCCGATTCCTCGCCGCGCGTGAGTTGTACGGTGACAAATTTACTGGCCGGGCCGTCCCCTTCTTTCTGGTCGAGGCGGGTCAAAAAGAGTTTGGTCACGAAGGCATCTTTTTCCTTGTTGGCCGTGCGTTTGGTCCAGGCGACGGTTTTGCCGTCGGGCGAGAGGTTGAAGGCTGTGGCGGCTTCGGCGTTGACGACATCTTCGGGCGTCCACTGGGCGTGGACGGCTAAGCTGGCCAGCAGCAGCAGGGCGAGTAACGGAGTGGGCATGACGGCACGTGCATGGGTTGTTGACGAAGCAATATAAGAAAGTTTTCCGCCGCCATCCGTAGGCCCCGGCACGACCGACCACCGACGGGGCGCGGAACAACGACGTTTGGGGGGCATCAAGGCCGGGCGTACCGGAAGTCGCCCGGCGCTACTGACCGAGCATGAGCACCTTCAGGGGCAGCGGTACCGTCCAGAAAAAGCCACCGTCCACGTACTTGCAGGTCGGGATGAACACGGCCAACCCCACCAGCACAAAAGCCACTTTCCGCAGAAAAACCACGCGCTCCGTCCCGGCCAGCACCGCCACGCCCCAAATCATCGCCGGAAACGCGTACGTCAGGCTGCGGGTAATGTCGAGCACCGCCAGCGAGACGAGGGCCTGCACCCCGAGGGCCGCCAGCAGGAGCGCACCGAACGCCCACCGTTGCTGCCGGAGCACCTCCCGCAAACCGCCCAGGAAGTACAGCCAGTACACCTCGAAGGTCAGCACGATGGCCAGCACGGCGAACAGCGCGTTACCCCGCACCACCGACAGGCCTGCACCAGCTTGCCCACCGAGTGGAACCGCCAGGCCGAACCGCCGTCCCAGTTCCCAACGGACCCCAACATACACCAGCAAACTCAACACGAACGCCCCGTTGAGAGCATCGGGCCGGAGCAGGGCCTTGAGCGAGGTCTGGTCC
>JAJAZB010000430.1 GCA_026785975.1 Cytophagaceae bacterium
CACTTGCCCCAGCCATTACCCAGACCATCAACACCGCAGACCATACCGCCGGGGCCACTTCATCCCCTCCTGCTTCATTCATAAATAGTTAGCACTAAGTATTTTCCGGCCCTCCGCTGAACCGGAAATTTGTGGACACCGCGCGGGGTTGCCCCTACAAGTTGAGGAATTGAATCAGACTTAATAATGCGAATCAAGGGTTGGAATTTTAGTGCCTTGATTTAAAGCGCCTTATTCGTAGCTACGAATGGTGAAAGTGCCTGATTATCAACGTTCTTTTTTAACCCTTGATTCGCATTGATAACCAGTATACCTTCTCTTTATTCAACCATGACAACAACCAATCCCGGCACGGGGGGCATGGCTCCCCGGAGCGACGCCACGGTACCCGGCGGACAAATGCCCGCTGGCGGCGGAGCACCCCGCCGCAAAACGATGATTGAGGGCGACGATGAAAGCCCAGCCAATGCCGCCGCCGTACCCCAAAACACGCTGGCGGGCTTCCTGGTTTCTTTTTCCAATACGGAAACGGGTGAATTCTGGGCCTTGCGCGAAGGCAACAACCCCATCGGGAGCAGTAGCGAAAACGACATCGTACTCAGCGAACAGCACGTCAGCGGCAAACACGCCAGCATCAACGTGCGCAACGACGGCCCCAATCTCAACTGGCGGTTCCAACTGGTTGATTTGAGTTCGTCGAATGGCACCTATCTCAACGATGAACGACTGGATATTTTCACGGGCGTCACGATGCAGCCCAACGATAAACTGCGCATCGGCGGTTACGAATTCCTGCTGCTGTCGGCGGATAAATTCGTCCACGGACTGACGCGCAACGATCAGTTTAAAGCCACTCAGGCCGCATTTGACTATTCCGCCCGCGACCTCTACGGCGACGACCGCACACGGGCCGGGTACTAAATGTGCTTGCAATGAACTGGTTACAGCGATTGACTTGCCGGATTCAGGCTCCCCGTTAACTAAGAACGCATGACTCCTGTAACGCTTGAGGGCAGCAACGGCTCTTACGAATTTAATCCCCAAAACCCCGACAGTAAAATCGGTCAGGGCGGCATGGGTGTGGTGTTTCAGGGGGAAGAAACCGGCACCAACCGCCTGGTGGCCGTGAAGATTCTCTACCGCGAACTAACCACTCAAGCCAGCCACATCGAACGGGCGAGGCGCGAGGCCGCCGTTCAGATCAAGCATCCTCACGTGCTGGAAATGCTCGATTTTGTGGAACAAAACGGCATTTACCACAGCATCAGCGAGTATTTGGAAGGAGAAACCCTTGCCCACCGGCTCGACGCGCTGCATCAGAAAAGCGAAACACTCCCGTTGGCCGAAACCCGGCGCATTCTCGAAGCCATCCTGAGTGGCCTGGAGGCCCTACATCAGCATCAACCGCGCATCATTCACCGCGACGTGGATCCTTCCAACGTCATGTTGTGCGCCGACGGACGCATCAAACTGATGGATTTTGGCGTGGTCAAACTCAACGATGGGGTTCGCAAGTCGCTGACTACCATCGGCACGATCATCGGCAAGCCCCATTATTCGGCCCCGGAGCAAATCCGCAACCGCCCCGACGACGAGGTCGACGAGAGCACGGACCTCTACGCCGTTGGCATTACCGCGTACGAATTATTCACGGGTCAGGTTCCCTTCGATGCCTCCAACGAATACGACCTGATGCAGTTGCAAATGCAGCAGCCTTTGCCCCGGCACGCGCGTCTCAACCGGGCTACCTACCAATTTCTGAACAATGCCACTGCCAAAGAACAGCGCCATCGCTACCGCAACACCGCTCAAATGCTCCGCGATCTGCAACGCCTCCCGGTGGGGCCGGTGGAGCCGCTTCGCAAGGTACTCTGGCGATCCAGGCCCGTGTTGATGGTAGCGGCTTTACTGCCCGTGGTCGTGGGCGGGGCCTTTTACTACCGAAGTCACCACCGGTTGGTGCAAACCTACCGGCAAGCCTGGCAGCGGGGCGAGGATTTCCGCAGCCGCGCCCGGTACGACAGTGCTGCCGTCGCTTACCAGGAAGCCTTGCGGGTTTTCAACACCGACTCCCTCCGGCAACGGGTTTTCTCGATGGAATTGCTCCCTAAAGCTCTCGGCAGCTATCGCCAGGCCCGCTATACTTCGGCCTTGCAAGCCTTTGCCAGCGATACGCTCCACCAGTCGGGGGAGGCTTACTACTACCTCGGCGAACTAACCGCCAACGGGCTGGGTACCCGAGCCGACGCCGCAAGAGCCATTTACCTGGCCCGGAAAGCGGTTGAAAATGGGTTTTCCATGGGAAATTTCCGACTGGGTTTGGCCTGCGAAACCGGGAAAGGACTCCCCAAAGACTCTGCGACGAGCATCGCCCATTATTCATCCGCACTCCCGGCCATTCGCCGATTGGCTGAGGCCGGTGATCCCGAAGCTCAGAGCAATTTGGGTTCGCTGTACGAGTCGGGCATCCCAGGGGTTTTGCCAAAAAATCAATTCCTGGCTTTTCAATCGAAAGAAAAAGCCGCCCGGCAGGGTTTCGCGTTTGCCCAGGTCTCGCTCGGCGATGCGTACCGCAACGGGCAGGGTACGGCCGTCAACGCCCGGCGGGCTTACAATTGGTACGCCCAGTCGGCCAGGATGGGCCACCCCACCGCCATGATCCGGCTGGCCTGGATGCTCATCGACAGCAACACCGGCGAAGCGGAAAAATGGGGTTTTCAGGCGCAGCGCCAGCAATACGCACCCGCTGAGTACTTCTTGGGTTGGCTAAACCAGTACAAAAAAGCGGCCCGGCAGCGAACCCGACAGGATTTGGATGCGGTGTACAAACAAGCCATCGCTAACTACCGGCAAACGCTCCAACTCGATTCCACCTACGCGTATGCTGCCCTGCGCCTGGCCGGAATGTGTATCGGCGGACAGGGGACGGATACCAATTACGCGCAAGCCGCCGACTGGTACCAGAAAGCCACCGCCCAGGAATACGCCCAGGCTGAAGCCTGGTATGGGCTGTCGGGCTTGTATTACGTGGGTGGGCACGGCTTAACCAAAGATTTCAAGAAATGCCTTGAATCGTTGCAAAAATCCGCTGATTCCAAGTACAGTTACGCAGAAAATGCCCTCGGGTATCAATTTATGCAGAACGGCGAACTGGTACCCCGCAACCTGCCCGAAGCCCGCCGGTGGCTGGAGCGCGCGCTAAGCCACGGCAACCCCAACGCCCGGGCCAACCTCGCCACCTTAACCAAACTCGAAGCAGCCCGATAATACCCCCAACCCCCTGAAGGAGGCTTTAAAACAATTTTTAGGCAGGAAAAGCCCCCTTCAGGGGGTTGGGGGCGCTGGTGGCGAACACCGATTTATTTTGATCGACTATCGACTACTCGAAATGCCCGACATTCTCCTTCGTGGTCAACACGGCACCTACGCCTTCAACCCCTACAACCGCGCCAACCTGCTCGGCGAGGGGGGGATGGGGCGGGTGTTTTTGGGCGTAAACGTAACTACCCGGCGGCGGGTGGCCGTCAAAGTCGTGCATAAAGAATTGACCGCCAACGAACAAGTGGTGCAGCGGGCCGCCCGCGAGGCATCGCTGCAATTCAACCATCCCAATTTGGTCAAAATGCTCGATTTCGTACCCGTCAACGGAATTTACCACCTCATCGCCTAATACATCGACGGCCAGACCCTCGAACAGCGAATCCACGAAAACCGGCAACCGGCGGGCGTTTCGCCGGTGGCGGCGCTCGGGGGCGCGGACGGGACGGTTCGGCAGGTGATCGTTCCCCTGCTCGATGCCCTGGCCTTTTTGCACAGCCAGCAACCGCCCATCGTGCACCGCGACGTGAAGCCTTCCAACCTCATGCTGACCCCGGCAGAAGGCGCGGGTTTCACCCTGAAACTAATGGATTTGGGCGTGGCCAGCATCGCCGGGGGTAGGCGCATGACCCAGGCCGGCGTCAAACTGGGCACGCCGCATTATTCGGCACCCGAGCAAATTCGGGGCGAACGCGACCGTATTGGCCCCGCCACCGATCTCTACGCCGTTGGAATTACGCTGTACGAACTCCTGACGGGCAAAGTACCCTTCGACGCCCCAAGCGACTACGACGTGATGGAGATGCAGGTAAAAATGCCCTTACCCCCGCATCCCGCGCTCTCGCCGGGGCTTTTTGCGGTGATTCGGAAAGCGACCGAAAAAGACCCTGCCCACCGGTACGCGTCGGCCACGGACATGAAGCAGGCACTGCTGGCGGCTCTTGGCTCAGGTAGTGCTACCGCTCCCCTGTCGTTCTGGGCGCGTCTGGGCTTGTTTTTGGCCGTCCTGATTCTACTCCGCTTGCTGGTGCGGGCGCTTTTTGAATAAACTTTTAAACGTATCTCCAATGCTCAATTACACCTTTCAAATCGCCGATAGCGTCGGGGGCCGCACCGAGCAACAGGATGCCGCCGGAACCGCTACCACCCGTTTTGGCCTGCTGGTGCTGGTTTGCGACGGAATGGGCGGCACCCGGGGCGGGGCGACGGCCTCGCGCATGGCCGTGGATCTGATCCAGAAAAGCGTACAAAACGCCAGCGGCTCCGACGCAACGGCGGCACTGGTCAGTGCCATTCGTCAGGCCAACCACGAAATTTATCAGCGTAGCCAGCACGACGAAGCCTTGCGGGGCATGGGCACGACCGTCACCGCGCTGTTGCTTCAGGAAAGCCACGCGACCCTCTGTCACGCGGGCGACAGCCGGATTTATCACTTGCGCAAAGGCAAAATTATTCACCGAACCTTCGACCATTCCAAAGTCTTTGAACTCGTCCGGCGCGGCATTCTGAGCGAGGAGCAAGCCCGGCTGTCGGAGGATTCCAACGTAATTCTGCGCGCGCTGGGTATCAAGCCCGACATCGACGTGGAGGTACACGATCAGCAACCTTACCAAAAAGGCGACCGCTTTCTGCTTTGCACCGATGGCATCAGCGGGGCGATCCCGGAAGAGCAACTCCTGGCGTGGGCCGAAACCAACGAACCGGTGGAAACAGCCGCCCCCAGCCTCATCCGGCAGGTGGATCAGGCCGGGTTTCAGCGCGGCGGCGGCCACGACAACCTGACGGTGGCGTTGGTTGAATGCCGCTCCTCGGCTAAAGCGGCGGGTAGTGGATTTGTGGTTTCGACGCGCTGGCTGCTACCGGGCCTTTTGCTGGCCTTGCTGGGAATGGCAGCGGGCTACATCGGCTACGACGTTTTGGGGCGGCACCCCCAACTGCGGACGCAGATTCAGGGTTTGGAAACAAAAAACGCCCAATTGCGCCAGCAGGTAGCCCGGTTGCAGCGTCAACAGGATTCACTCCTGAGCCTGACCAAGCCAAAACGAGTCAGTTTACCCCGTACCGACCCCTAAAAAACACGCCCGGTTTTAAGCGATTCAACCGATAAAAGTGCCCCCCTGCCCCTACCGGCCCGATTACCGGATGGCACGCAATAGCGGAAATCCATAATCCTCCCTCCTTAATCTTCTCACCCCATGCAACTCCTTACCATTGGTCGTAACCCCGACAACCGACTCGTGTTGAACGACCCCAACCAGCGGGTCAGCAACTTTCACGCGGAGATAAAACTCTACGACGACGGGCGCATCACGTTGCTCGATAAAAGTTTTAACGGAACCAGTATCAACGGACGACCCGTACCCAAAAATACCGAAGTACCCCTGCACCGGGGCGACGCCGTGCTGTTTGCCGATCTGGCTCCGCTCGACTGGAACCGGGTGCCATCGGTGACCGCCTCCACCGACCTGAAACACAGTTTCTCCATCGGGCGCAACGCCGACAACACCATTCCCATTCCCCACGACCAGGTGAGTCGCTACCACGCCGTTTTGCGAATCAATGAGCAGGGCAAAATCCACCTCCAGGATCAGAGCCACAACGGGACGTTTGTCAATGGCGTGCGCATTTCGCCCTACACGCAGTATCCGATCAAGCGCGGTGACGCCGTGTCGTTTGCCAACGTGGCCTCGCTCGACTGGAACCTCATTCCTCAGCCCTCGTCGTTTTCCCTGCCGGGTTTTGATTTCTCCCGGTTCGACCGCCGGATTTATTACGGAGTCGCCGCGCTGGCGCTGCTCCTACTGGCCTGGGTGGCGTTTCGGCCCAACCTGCCGCCTTCCGAACGGTACCGCCACAGCGTGGGGATGATCGCCATGCGGTTTTACGTGGTGTACAACAACGCCAGCAAACCCGTGCTTTATTTTGGCCCCGATGGGGGCACGACCTACCAAAGCACAGCCTCCGCCCTCAACATCGAACCTTTTGAAGGCACGGGATCGGGTTTTTTTGTGGGCGATGAAGGGCTGGTCGTCACCAATCGCCACGTGGCCACGCCCTGGGAAAGTACCGGGAGTCTACTCAACGAACTCTTCAACGTGGCGCTCACCAACCAGAAAGGGCAGCGGCGACCCCTCAGCGAGCAGGAATACCAATATTACAACCTGCAAAGCCGCATCGGTTGGTCGTACAAATTGTACGTCAGTGTGTGGGTGGTGTTTATGAAAGATGCCTACAACGGGTTGAAGCCTAACTTTAAAGGCGGTCGTCACGCCCGGCTGGGGATTGTCCTTAACGAGGCATCCGTCAACGTAAAAGATTACATGGACGTGGCCCTGCCCTGCCAACTGCTCAAAACCGCCCCCGATATCAACGTGGATC
>JAJAZB010000431.1 GCA_026785975.1 Cytophagaceae bacterium
CCCCCCCCCCCCCCCCCCCCCCCCCCCCCCCCCCCCGCGTGCCCCCCCCCCCCCCCCCCCCCCCCCCCCCCGGGCGGCGGGGGCCCCCCAACGCGGCCCCGCCGGGAGGGGATTGGCGTTTAGAAACCGCCTCTGAAGCAGGATTCCATGGGGCAAAATCGGCACCGGGAATGAGGAGGAAACCTGCTGTTTTTCGCCGGAACGTTAGCCTGGCGACGTCCGGGCCGGGGCTATACTGTGATTTGATTTATGACTGAAAAACTGATTTTAGTGATCGATGATGACCCAACGGGCATTCAGACCGCTCACGGCCATTGGATGTATTATCGGTGGTCAGCCGAGGTTTTTAAAGCTATTTTTCAGCAGGACCGGCTGGCTTTCCTGGAAACCAACGCCCGGTCTTTGCCGGAGTCGGAAGCCGTTCGCATCAACGCGGAATTAATGGGGCTGGCTATCGAAGCGAGCCGGTTGACCGGGCGGGATTTTCGGGTCATTAGCCGGAGCGATTCCTCCTTGCGGGGGCACTTTCCGGCGGAACCCGATGCCCTCCGGGCGACGCTCGAACGGGTGGGTGGTCAACGCATTGATGGCTTGTTGCTCTGTTTTTTTCTGGCTGAAGCCGGGCGTGTCACCATCGATAACGTTCACTTTATCCGACAGTCCGATGGTTCGTTGCTACCCGTTTCCAGCACTGAATTTGCCCACGATGAGGTTTTTGGCTACCGCAGTGCCGACTTAACGCACTACATCGAAGAAAAGACGGCCTCCCGGTCTGGCGGGCAACTCCGGGCGGAAACCATTCGCAGCATACCCCACCAATGGCTCGAATTAAACAACACGAAACTGGTTGTCAATGAGCTACTTACCCTCCAAAACTACGCACCGCTCGTCATCAACTGCACGGAGTACGGCCAGTTGCGGGTGTTGGTTGAGGCGCTGCGTCGGGCGGAAGAAAAAGGGAAGCGCTTTCTATTCCGCACGGCGGCCTCGTTTGTGAAAGCCTACGGTCAAATCCCGGACAAAGCCCTCCTAACGGGCAACGAGTTGTCCCCGTATTTATCCGATGGGCCGGTGTTGACCATAATCGGCTCCCACACCGCCAACACGACCCGGCAACTGGAAGCGCTCAAAGCGGAGCCTGACGCCGGGTTGGTGGAGTTGCCGATTTCTGGACTGCTAACCGATACGCCGCGCACCGTAAATCAGGTCGTTGACCAATGCGTCGACATCGTATCACGCGGTAAACATCCCGTCGTCTACACCGCCCGGCAGGTGGTTTCGAGGAAGGCAACGTCCGAAGAAGCGCTGAATTTTTCACAACAAATTTCGGAGGCGGTGGCCTCGGTGGTGTTTAAATTTCCGTTGCGTCCCTGCGCGGTGATTGCCAAAGGCGGCATCACCTCAAGTGACGTGGCAACGAAGGGCTTGCTGATGCAGAAAGCACAGATTCTGGGGCAAATCCGACCCAGCATCTCCGTCGTGCTGACCGGCCCGGAAAGCCGCTTTCCGCAGTTGCCTTACGTGATTTTTCCCGGAAATACGGGGGAGGTAAATGATTTGCGTTCAATCTGGAAACTACTAAAAGCGCCCGGGAAGCGGGCGAAGTAGGTTCCTCCCGGCCACTGCCTGCGTCGGCTACGGAAGGATTTACCAAGAATTTTGACTGAAAATCCTCGCTGCGATCAGCCGGGACCAATTGTCCGTTGCTGTCGGGGTGCAGGTTGTGACAAGTCAGTTGCACCGGATTTTCTGAACCTTCCATGCCAATCCGCACGTACTCATCGCGTCGTGGACTGACGTAGGCCTGCTACCGTTCGTAGGCTTGTGGCAACCGCCGCACGGTGTCGGGGTATTGGGTCGCCACATCGCGCGTTTGGCTGGCATCGCCGGGCAAGTCGTATAACTCCCGGCCATTGACCAAACGCCAGCGGTCGGTCATCACGGCGGAGGGTTTGTTTTTCTTGAGCGTATCTTCGCGTTGGATGTCCACGACGAGAGTTCGCGGGGGCCACGAAGTTGATTTTTTTCCCAATAAAAGCGCTAAACCAGTCCCATCGAAGGATTTGGCTACGGGCCTGGAAGCGAGGCACAAACTCAGCAAGGTCGGCAGCACGTCCGTACACGAGGTGAGTTGCGGCACGTCCCGCCCGCCGGGTAGCGAATAAAAAACGGCACCCGGTGGCCGCCCTCTTCGGGCGTTGTAGCTTTTACCTGAGCCTTGTTTTCGAGGCTGGCCCCCGCCGCCGAACCGTTGTCGGTGGTAAAAATCAGAATGGTATACTCAGCCAGGCCCAACGCTTGCAGGCGTTGCACCAACCGCCCGATGTTTTCATCGAGGTCGACAATCATTCCGTAAAAAGCCGGATTGGGAATGTCCGGGTTGGCGGTGTAGGCGTTTCGGGCACAAGCCCTGAGCGTCGGTCATAATCAGAATAATGTTGGGCCGGTCCGTCGCCCGGTGGGTGGGCGCGGGCCGACCGGCCGCCGGGCGTTTGGGCGACTGAGCCAGGGCGGTCAGCGGCGACAGACTAATCAGAATTTGTTTCATAAGTAGGACTTTCGCTTAGCCTCACCTTGAGCGAAAGTCCTACTAAGATTTAGCGTTTGTGTGTTCTTTCAAGGCGGACCCGTTGGGCTTTGGCGTACCGGCGACGTTTTGCCGTTCGGCCCCCATCGGTCGACAGGTCGTCGTGTTGCGGCTGTGGATCGGTTTCGAGGTTGGTGTTTTTGATAATTTTTACGCCCCGACTGGGTTCGATGTATTACCAGGAACCTCCCACCGACAACGTCCCCGAAATGGCGTGTTCGAGGTTCCCCCACTCAGGTATCCAATGCGGCTGATACCGTTGATGATGGTGTGGTCGTGGTCGTGGCTGGGCTTTATTTTGAGTAGTTCGGGATGATCTTTCCCCGTTGGCTCATTGCCGATGGGTGCCGTACAGCCAACCCGAATGGGGTCAGTACTTTACTTCGGGCAATAGTGCGCTTGATTGTTATTCACCAATAATCAGACACTTACGCGCAAAAGTATAGAATTGATCCTACGCTACGGCGCGTAAACGGCAGTACTTTAAGCACTATGAAAGCACGATTGGCGCGGTAGTTGGGCGAGGATTTTCGAGAGATGATGGTGTTTTAAAAAAACCTTTCCTACCTTAGAGTCAAACAAGAACACTCATTCAACGCAACCTACCCGGCATGACCATGGAGAAAGCCCTCAGCGGAACGGAAGCGGTACCCGGCAGCAGGCTATAAAACCGTTGTCAAAAATACAGATCGTCTCCGTCATGATTCTTTACGACGAACTTCCCGTCATCGAGCGCGAAATCCTCCGCGTACTATTTCATTCAACCAACAACAGCCTGACTGTCAGTGAAATTCTGCAACAGGTTTCTTATTCCAACTACAAAGTATTTGTAGCGATAAACTACCTGCTTGAGGAGGGTTTGCTGATTCCCTACTCGTCGACCGAAAATAGTGAGGAGAGCCGATCGTTGAATCCATCGTTTTACCCGATTGCCGAACTGATGCACCAGATGGAACTCAAGGGCGAGAAGCTCGACGCCGAGGCCCGGCCACGAATGATGAATTTGAAACAGGAAACGGATGATCTCCAAAAAGGAACCAGCGAGCAGGACTGACCGGATGCTGGCAACGGGGGATTATCCGGGTTTCCCAGCAACGAACCGGTACAGATACGGGGCTTTGTGCGCGCCGCCGGTGTACTTTTTATCGACCCGTTCTAAAATTCCCAGGCTGAGTAGCTTCCGCTGAAAACTCGACCGGCGCAGTTTCTGGTCCAGAATCGTTTCGTAGAGACTTTGCAAATCGGCCATCGCAAACGTTTCGGGCAGGAGATTGAACCCGATTAGTTTGCGGTCGAGGTTGGCCCGCAGCGTTTCCAGTGCTTTTCCTACGATAAGCCGGTGGTCTAACATCAGAGTAGGTAGATTGGCTAAGTCGTGCCAGGCGCAGGTATCCGATAGGGAGTCGGGCGCTGGAATGGCCCTGGTAAAATCAAGCAACGAATAGAAACCCACCGTCACAAACCGAGCGTAGCGGAGCGGGATCGTGTCGGTCGAGGTCGCCAAAAACGTAAAACTGCTCCAGGTAGATGTCGTGCAGCCCCGTCCGTTCGGACTTGTTTTTGGATCAATTCAGCACGAAGCCATTGGACTAAAGTCTGAATAAATAACTCAAGTTGTGGGGTATCAGAGAAAACCCACAACTTGAGTCAAATATCTAAATCGGGGCGATTTTTTGCACGGCTTTCACGATTAAACCCTAAATTATGGCCGCGCTATTTTTATAAGTATGTGGGCGGTCCCCGTAAACCGTGAGAAGAATTAGCCTTGTGTTTGTATGCGAAAACTCATCGCTTTATTCGGTTTGCTTTTCGGGTGCCAGGCGATGGCCCAGCCGATCGTTTCGGAGCGGCGGGCAAAGGACTACCCATCAGCGCAAACCGTTAGTCACTTCTTTCAATGCGTCGAAGAATCCCTTTTTGCGGGGTGAGCTGATCTGCCAGTTGACCGGCACCGATTGGTAGCCATCGTTGAAGCCTTCACCGCTCAACCGGTAATCGAAGAATCCCCAGGATGCGTAAGCGCTCGTGGCCGCCCGGAAGTTGTTGGCGGGTTTATCGAAGTCGAAGTGGTCGTCTTCGTTGATTACAATCGGCATGGGTCGGTAGCCCGCTACGGCGCGGGTTTGCGCCACGATGGTCATAATGCGGGTGGGGTCTTTGACGCCGTTGCCGTGCAGAATCAAAAAATCAGCTTCCCTAACTACGTTTTCCTTCGGCACCGTACCGCCGCTGTAGCTTGTGCTCACCAATAGCCGCCGCCCGTTTCTCCTTTTTGCTTTCACCCGCCGGATGAGTTCGGGTACGCGTTGGGGTTGCAGAATCGCGTGATCGTAGCGAATGTCGCATTCGTTGTTGATTTCGAGGAGCACGTTCCGGTACCCTTTCCGAAGTAGCCAGTCCGTCGTGTTATCAACGGCCTGTAACACGGCGGTTTCATTTTTCAAATACTGATCTTGCCCGAAATAAAATAAGCCCACAATCGCGACCATGCCCAGTTGGTCGGCCCGGTCCAGGATGCGCTTCAATCGGTCCCGGTAGGGTACGTCCCAGGAGCCATCCGGGTTGAAGGCCGAATTGATCCAGGGTTGGTTTTGCGAATAGCCTTCCGGGCTGCCGCCCTGCAAATTGAGCGTAAAGGCCAGCAGGCCGTGCTCTTTCCAAACGGGCATCGCGGCGATAAACTCCTCGGTGTTTCGGTTGGCATCCCAAATCCTGGTATCGGGATAGGCCCACTTGCCCCGCGTTTCCGGATTCCGATCATCGAAAATCCCCTGCACCATGCGGGAATTGGGCAGCAGCCCTTCGATCCGGTATCCGTTCCAGGTACGGCCTTTAAACGTGGGTTGCCCGTTGACATAAAACTGGTCCCGGACGATTGAGACGATGGTTTTCCGTTTGGGTGGAATCTTGGAACCGAATGCAGGCGCAACAAAAAACAGGAGAAGCAGAACGTGGAGTTTCATGATGAACGGAAAATGAGGAGTTGGGCAAGGTATTCATTTTCTGGGTCGGCGTGGCACAACTCAGCGAGTTTTCTTCAGGCTATAGCCTGGCTTGCCTGAGTCGTGCCACGCCGACCCAAACCAGAATGTTTGCGGCTGCCCCTGCCCTTGTTCTGAAAAAAGTTGCATCTTGCTTTTCCGTTGGAACGTCGTAAAATTCACCGCGAGCATCGGAGTATTTGTTAAACCGGCCGGGCTTTACTTACACAGCCGCTGTTCACCTCAACCTCAATTTTCAATGCATCATTTCAACATCAACCGCCGTCGTTTTCTGCAAGGCGCTACCGCCTCACTCGCCCTAAGCTCGTTTGGGGCCTACGGCCTGGACCTCATCAACCCCGCTAACCCCCTCCGCGTGGGTCTGATCGGCACCGGCTGGTACGGCAAAAGTGATTTGTTCCGGCTAATCCAGGTGGCACCGGTCGAAGTCATTGCGCTCTGCGACGTAGACAAAAACATGATGGCTGGCGCGGCAAAACTGGTGAGCGAACGTCAGAAATCCGGCAAGACACCCCGCCTGTACGGCGACTACCGCAAGATGCTCTCCGAAAATCAGTTGGACATCGTGCTCATCGGCACCCCCGATCACTGGCACGCCCTGCAAACCATCGACGCCGTGAAAGCCGGTGCGCACGTGTACGTGCAAAAGCCCATCAGTGTCGACGTCATGGAAGGCGAGGCGATGGTGGCCGCCGCCCGGAAATACAACAAAGTGGTGCAGGTGGGTACCCAGCGCAAAAGCACCCCGCACCTGATCGATGCCAAGAAAAACATCGTCGATGCGGGCCTGCTCGGTAAAGTATCGCACGTGGAGATGTGCTGCTACTTTCACATGCGCAACAACGGCAACCCGCCCGTGCAGGCCGTACCCGATTTTCTGGATTACGAAATGTGGACCGGCCCCGCCCCGCTACGCCCCTACGACGGCCTACCGCACGTGCGCTGGTGGCGCACGTTTATGGAATACGGCAATGGCATCATGGGCGATATGTGCATCCACATGTTTGACACCGTCCGCTGGATGCTCCAACTGGGCTGGCCCAAACGCATCAGTTCAACGGGCGGAATTTACCTTCAGAAAGAGGGCAAGTCCAACATCGCCGATACCCAGTCGGCGGTATTTGAGTACGACGACCTCAACTGCGTGTGGCAGCACCGGTCCTGGGGTACGCCCGCCAATCCCGATTACCCCTGGTCGTTTACGCTCTACGGCGAAAAAGGAACCCTGTTTGGCAGCACCATGCAGTACGATTTCGTGCCTACGGACAAAGCCGGTCAGAAGATTCACAAAGATGTGGTGTACGAAAAAGAAAAATACCCGGAGGATATTACTGAAGCTACACAACCCAAAATCGAATTGAATGCGGCCCCGGCGACCCGCCTGCACATGCTCGACTTCCTGGCCGCCATCGACAAAGGCAGCCGACCCGTGGCCGACATCGAGGAAGGGCATATTTCCACCGCCAGTTGCATCATGGCCAACCTATCCATGCAAACGGGGCGTCCGATTGTGTACGATCCCAAAAAGCGCCTGATTGTGGGCGACCGCGAAGCCAACGGCCTGCTGGAGCGGCCCTACCGCAAGCCCTGGGTGCATCCCAATCCCGACAAAGTTTAAGCCGTTTTAGTCTGTGTTTCACCCCGGTTTGTCACGCGACGGGGTGTTTTTCGGTCAAATACGCTGTTCAACGAGTTAGGGAGTTCGGTACAAAACGGCCCACCTTCTGCGCAGAAGGTGGGCCGTTTTCAGGTAAAACCTGATGCTGCGCAAAATACTCAGTGAAACTCCGTGTCCTACATTTAGAAATATGGACACAAAGTTTCACTGAGTATACCACCGAGTTTCACTGAGTTGACAGGTAGGATTAGCGGACGACCTTGACGGTTTTGGCTTCCTTTCCCCCACGCACCTGCAGCAAATACAGCCCCGGCGGCTGGCGGGAAATATCCCAACTCAGCACCTCCTCCGCCTGACTTTGCCCGATGGCCTGCATCCGAATCATCTGGCCCTGAGGGTTGAAC
>JAJAZB010000432.1 GCA_026785975.1 Cytophagaceae bacterium
AGCCGCCCGTTTCTTTTTCCAATAAAAATTATAAAACCCCGCCAAAAAAAAAACCGCCTCCCCCCCACCGCGTTTTTGGGCCCCCCGCCTCGGATGGATAGCCAATGCGCAAGTAAGCCACGTCCACGGGTAAATCTTTCAATAATTCTTCCGTGCGTTCGGGACGGGCGTCCGTCAGGAAAACCTGCCCAAACGTGCCATTGGCCATCATGTCAATCAGTTTCTGGATGCGCCGGTCGTCGAGTTTATCAAAAATATCATCGAGCAGCAGAATGGGCCGGGCTGCCTTCTCGATAGTCAGCAATTCAAACTGGGCCAACTTCAACTCCACCACAAACGATTTCTGCTGGCCCTGCGAACCGAACTTGCGCAGCGGAAACTGATCGATTTCAAACACGTAATCGTCACGGTGCGCCCCGCGCGTCGTGCGTTGCGCCGACACGTCGCGCTGCCGGCTCATGCGAAAATCCCGGACAAATTCATCGCTCCCCACTTCCGATTCGTACAGAATCTCGACCGACTCGCGGCTCTCGCTCAGGTTGGCGTAGTGCCGCTGAAACACGGGGACGAAGCGCTCGATAAACGCCTGCCGTTCGGCGTGAAGTTGCAGGGCGCGTTCCACGAGGGGTTCACTGTACACCTCCAGCAAATCATCGTCGAGGTAATTCCGCTCGGCAAACTGCCGGAGCAGACTGTTGCGCTGGAGCAGCAATTGGTTGTAGTGCAGCAACGCCGTCAGGTAGTCGGGGTTAAGCTGAGAAAGCACCCCGTCAAAAAACTTCCGGCGTTCTTCGGAGCCTTCACGCACCAGGTCGGTATCGTTGGGTGCGGATAGCACTACCGGAAAACGCCCGATGTGCTCGCTCAGGCGTTCATAAGGCTTTTTGTCGTGCAAAACCGCCTTGCGCTGCCCGCGTTGCAGGCTTACGGTGATTTGCTCGTGTTTCAGGGAATCAGGAGCGAGGAATGCATAATGAGGACTTTTATCGTGAACCCGGCTGCCTTCCAACTCCTCGCTTCTCACTTCCCGCTCCTCACTCCTGACGACTTCTTTCACAAAAACTCCATCGACCATCATAAATTCCGACTCGTGCTGAATACTGGCGGCATCTTGGTTGGTGAAAGCACTCTTGGTGAGCGAGAGGTAATAAATGGCGTCGAGCAAATTGGTCTTGCCGCTGCCATTCGGACCCGTCAGGCAGTTGACCTGCGATGAAAACCGGAAGGTCGCCGATTCGTAGGATTTGAAGTGCGTCAGACTGATTCTTTCAAGGTACATCGTTGCGGTTCGACCGTTTGTTACTAATTTCGCAAAATTAAATCAGAACCCCGTAATTGGGGGTTTGTTCGCACTGAAGGCGGTAATTTACTCCGCTCAGTTACTCAATAAATCAAGCCAATCCATTCGTAAAAAATGGCAGCCGTCAAAGAACAACCAGCCGAAACGAAGGTCAGGTACCCGAAAGAAACGTACCTGTTCTGGTACGAGTCCATGCAATTGCAGCGGAAATTTGAGGAAAAGTCGGCGCAATTGTACGGACAGCAAAAAATCCGGGGCTTTTTGCACCTCTACATCGGGCAGGAAGCCTGCTCGTCGGGCGCCAAAACGGCCCTGCGCGAAGGCGACAAGTACATCACGGCCTACCGGGACCACTGTTGGCCCCTGGCGCTGGGTACCAGCCCCAATGCGGTGATGGCCGAACTTTTTGCCAAGCAAACCGGTGCCTCCAAAGGCAAGGGGGGTTCCATGCACATCTTCGATAAAAAAGTCGGCTTTATGGGTGGCCACGGCATAGTGGGTGCTCAGATTCCGTTGGGAGCGGGGATCGCTTTCGCCGAAAAATACAACAAGACGGGTAACCTCTGCCTTTGCCTGTTTGGTGACGGAGCCGTGCGTCAGGGGGCGTTGCACGAGGCCTTCAACATGGCAATGCTCTGGAAATTACCGGTAATTTTTGGGGTCGAAAATAACGGTTACGCGATGGGCACGTCCGTAGCCCGCACCTCCAACGTCACGGAATTGTACACCATTGGCGAATCCTACGATATGCCTTCCGAACCCGTCGATGCGATGAGCGTCGAGGCGGTACACGAAGCCATCAGCCGCGCGGCGGAACGTGCTCGCGCTGGCGAAGGCCCCACATTTCTGGAGTTTCGTACCTACCGCTACCGGGGCCACTCGATGTCGGATCCGATGAAGTACCGCACCAAAGATGAACTGGAGCAATACAAACAACGCGACCCTATCGAGCAAGTGAAAGCAACCATTCTGGAAAATGGCGTTGCGACCGAGGACGATTTAGCCGCCATTGACGCGAAAATCAAAACGCAGGTCGATGAGTCGGTAAAGTTTGCCGAAGAATCGCCGTATCCGCCCGTCGAAGAAGCCTACCGGGATGTGTACATGCAGAAAGATTATCCCTACATCATGGAGTAATTTCCGGTGTCACCAATACGTAGTTAATGCAAAAGCCCATCCCGAGTACTCGGGATGGGCTTTTGCATCTGGCACTAAATTTGTCATACTGACGTTCCACGCCGGACGTTCCACGCCGGACCTAAAACTTTGACGTTTACGCTTTTTGGATGGCCAAAGAACCCTTAACTTTGCACCTCAAATTTTGAAATCTCAAATGGCTAAGAAAAATTCGGGCTTGGAGTTTCTGGAGTCCTCCGAAGGGCTGGTTAACGAGTTGGGTAAGGCCCAAAACTTTTTCGAGAAATATCGCACACTGATTCTCGGTGCCCTCGTTGGGCTGGTCGCCATTGCCGCAGGCATTGTTGGTTGGAAATTTTACCAAAATAGCCAAAATGAAGAAGGCCAGACAGCACTGTTTCCGGCCGTGTACGAATTTGAAAATGATTCGCTCAGAAAAGCCCTCAAAGGCGACGGAGCCAGTTTGGGATTAACCGACATTGCCGATGAGTACGGTGCTTCGAAAGCGGGTAACCTGGCTAATTTCTACGCGGGGGCGGCCCTGCTCAAGCAGGGAAAATACGACGAGGCCATTGCCTACCTCGAAAAATTCAGCAGCAGCGATTTACTCGTGCAAGCCCGCGCCTATGCCCTTCTGGGGGATGCGCGCATGGAAAAAAAGCAGTACGACGAGGCTACCGGTGCGTATAAAAAAGCCGCTGAGTACAAACCGAATAAGTTTTTCACGCCCGGTTATCTGATGAAACTGGCCGTGGCCCACGAAGCCGCCAACCAGCCGAAAGAGGCCCTGGCGGCCTACGACGAAATCGTGGAAAAATACCCGGAGTCGGCGGAATATGCTTCGGCCAAAAAATACCAGGCCAAATTGCAAGGCGCTGTCTCGGAGTAATTTGCAGAAATTAACGAACTGAAAATGAACGGGATAAGGCCAGGTGGGTCTTGTCCCTTTTTCGTTTCAAACGCGAAAATCAGTCAATTTTGATTACCGGGGTTTTGCCTCCCAACTATGTCATCTGCCCATAAAAACCTGAGCGATTTTCGTACCGAGAACCTACCCGATGTTAGCGCCAAGCGGTTTGCCATCGTGGTGGCGGAGTGGAACGAGGAAGTCACCGGGGCCTTGCTCGACGGAGCCTACAACACGCTTCTGCAATACGGCGCGAAGGCGGTCAACGTGACGGTACAGTGGGTGCCGGGTAGTTACGAGTTGAGTTTGGGTGCCCAATTGGCCGCGCAAAAGTCTGAAGTTGACGCCGTTATTTGTCTCGGCTGCGTGATTCAGGGCGAAACCAAGCACAACGATTACATCAACCACGCCGTAGCGCAGGGGCTGACCAACGTAAGTTTGAAATACAACAAACCGGTTATTTTTGGCGTGTTGACGCCCAACGATCAGCAACAAGCCCTCGACCGGGCGGGCGGAAAACACGGCAACAAAGGCGACGAGGCGGCGATGACGGCGATTAAGATGCTGGGGATAAATTTTTGAAAAATATGATGACCCAAACTCAAATTCTTGATGTGTTGCGAAATTCCAAAGACGAACTCCGGCAACGGTTTCACGTCGTGAAAATTGGTTTATTTGGCTCCTTCGCCCGGCAGCAACAGACTGAAACAAGCGACTTGGATTTACTGGTTGAATTCGAGGAAAATACCGAAAACTTATACGACGTCAAAACAGATCTTCGCGTTTGGGTAAAGCAAAAGTTGGGTTTGGAGTCTGATATTGCCCGCGAGAAATACCTTCGTCCCGCTGCCAGACAGCACATTTTGAATGAAACAATCTTCGTTTGACCAGAGCGAACTTAACCTGCGGGGTATTCTGGAATCCATCAAAAAGATTCAGGAATTCACGGCGGCGCTGTCGTCGTCGGACGAATTTTACGCCGATGTGCGCACATTCGATGCCGTATTAATGAATTTTGTCGTCATTGGGGAACTGGCAAATCGGTTGGATGAAGCGGTTCGCCTCCAACACGTATCGATATGGAACAAAGTAAGAGACTTTCGGAATATCATTGCGCACAATTATTTTGGCGTGGATGCCGAGGAGGTTTGGCAAATTGTATAATACGGCTTGCCCCAGTTGAGGAATGATATCGAACTGATTTTACAAAATATTTCTTCCTAATTATTTTTTCATGCAAGTCTGGAAATTCGGCGGAACCTCGGTGGGCAAACCCGAGCGGATGCACTCGATTCGCACCTTGATTACGGCGGATAAAGGCCGCAAAATCGTCGTGCTGTCGGCGCTGTCGGGCACGACCAACGCTCTGCTTTCGATGGGTGAAAGTGCCAAAATGGGCAACGATGCCGAACTGGCGCAGAAGATCGTCGACCTGCGGACACACTACCAGGTATTTATTCAGGAACTGTACTCGACACCCGAAAGCCTCGCCAAAGGGCAAAACATCGTTGAAAGTGAGTTTTCGTTCATCCAATCGGTGACGAGCCTGCGGCCTTTTACGCTGAAGCAGGAAAAAGAACTGGTGGCCCAGGGCGAGTTGCTTTCGACTCAATTGTTTCAGGCGTATCTGGAAGAGCAAGGGGAGAGTTCGGTGCTCCTGCCCGCGTTGGACTTTATGCTGATCGATGCCGACCAGGAGCCGGTGCTCAGTTTTACGGAGGAGAAATTGGGTGAAATGCTGCGCCAGCACACCAACAAGCAGTTGGTGATTACGCAGGGTTTCATCTGCCGCAACCCGCGTGGCGAAGTAGACAACCTCAAGCGTGGCGGTTCCGATTACACCGCCTCGCTGATTGGCGGGGCCATCCGGGCGGAGGAAATTCAGATCTGGACGGACATCGATGGAATGCACAACAACGACCCGCGCGTGGTAAAAAAGACGTTCCCGATTCGCGAACTGGCGTTTGAAGAAGCGGCTGAGCTGGCCTATTTCGGGGCAAAAATCCTGCACCCGAGTACGATTACGCCCGCCAAACTACGCGGTGTACCCGTCCGGTTGAAAAACACGATGGAACCCGCTGCCTTCGGTACGCTCATTGCCGACAACACCAGCGACCGCGACATCAAGGCCATTGCCGCCAAAGATGGCATTACGGCGATTTACATTCACTCGACCCGGATGCTCAACGCCTACGGTTTTCTACGGCGGGTTTTCGAGATTTTTGAAAAGTACAAAACCCCGGTCGATATGATTACGACCTCGGAAGTGTCGGTTTCGGTGACCATTGACAATCCCGAGCACCTCGACGAAATCACGGCGGAACTGGCCCAGTTTGCCGATTTGGAAGAGCACGACCGCGACCAAACCATCATCTGCATTGTTGGGAATTTTTCGGCGGACAAAGAAGGAATCGCCCTGAAAGTACTCGAAGCCATGAAAGCCATCCCGATTCGGATGATTTCGTACGGCCCGTCGGAGCATAACATTTCGCTGCTGGTTCACGCCAAGCACAAGGCCGAAGCCCTCAACGCCCTCAACGAGCGCCTTTTCCACTATGAAGACGCGATGAAGGGAATTTTTACGGCACCGTAAAACTAAAATCTTGCGACAATGGAAATGCTTCAAACCCCGTTGACTAACCTCCAACTTGAATTGTTGAAGGTGTTCGCCCGGCCCGTTTCTGAGCAGGATTTACTGGAAATCCGTCAAATGCTGGCAAGGTTTTTCGCTGAAAAAGCCATGAATCTGGTGGATGAGGTTTGGGAAATGAACAATTGGACAGCGGAAGACACCGAGCGCTTGCTTCAGGAACATCGTCGTAAACCCGTGCCATCAGAAAGGATTTCAGGCTACCCTAACCTGTGAAAACCTATTTTTACCTCGAACAGGTGAAACAGTAAATTGCCTCCGTCGATGCAGAAGCGACCGTGTGGTTGTTTGGCTGGCCGGTGAAGGTGATTAATCTTCCCGGCCAGCCAATGATACACGAGATGCAATTAGAACGTCAGCCGGTAAAACGGAACCGGTAGAAAACCCTGCTGGTAGGCTGTACCGATGCGGTTGGTACGGGGGTTGTAGGCTTGTTGAAGTACGTTCTGGTTGTTGGTCAGATTCTGCAAGTCGAAAGCGATTTCGTGAGTCATTCGGGCGCGGTTAATCTTGTACCCAATCTTCAGGTCGGTGCGGAAATACGGTGTTTGTCGATTCGAAAAAGCCCGGTCGTATTCGTTCACGGCCTGCCCCTGAGCGGCTGATTGTTCCAGATTGATTGGCGTGATGAAGCGGCCTCCTGCGGTCGTTATTTTCCAGTTGATGCTAAACACGTTGTTGCGGCCCAGCTGGAATTCGCGCCCGGTAAGCAAATTCACGACGTACCGGTTATTGAATGGCGTGTTGCGCTCAATTCCGTCGCTGCCCTTGTATTTCGACTCGAACAGCGACGTGGTCAGCAAAAAGTAGTAGTTATTGGTGAAGAACCGTTCCAGGGTCATTTCTACGCCATAATTGCGACCTGTTCCTTTGTTCACCAGATTGCCTTTGTCGATGGGTGTAAAGTTGGCTCCTTCGGTTAAAAGGGAATAATAGCTGGATGTTTGCTCAACTGGTGCATTGAAAATCCATTGGTTGTAGGCTTCCAGTTTAAGCCGCAGATTACCACCAATCAGTCGCTCATACCCAACAACGGCGTGGTGACTGCGCGTAAAATCCAGGTTTTTGTTGGTCAGCGCGTAGGTACCATTGGGTTGCTTAGTCTGGTAGAAATAGGTCAGAATTGGGTGCATCTGGCTATGCAAGCCGTACCCGGCATTGATAGAACTAGTCGGACTTAGCTGATACGACAAACCGGCGCGGGGTTCAACGGCCGTGGAGCCGTTGAGCTGGAGCCGTAATAAATTCAGCCCCGTGTTCAGTGTCATCCGGGTGTTGAACCGGTGTTTCCATTGGCTGTAGATCTGCAAAAGGGATGTTTCGCCCGTGGCATTGCGCGAGGATATAGCCACCGGATACAGTTGTCGATTCTGCAAATCATACTGAATCATATCCAGAATAACCCCGCCCGATACCTTGTCTTTGGCACTGATCTTGTGCGACAGGAAGGCATTGATCGACAGCTTATTCTGGCTGAATTCGGATTCTGCGTTTGAGATTTCCTGGGCTATTTCTTTACCATTTCGGTAAATCACGGTATCGCCCTGGAACTGCGGGGTGGTGCGCGAACCCGAGACCGTCAGTTTGCCGTAGGTGCGGTCGGTAAAGCGGTGTTCGTAGGCAATGGACCCAATACCGGTGAAGTACTTCACACGGGTGTTTGTGTTTTCGTCGCCGTACGCATCGGGTTTTTCAGTGTCCACGTCTTTGCCGAGGAACGAAATCTGGCTGCGTCCGCCCAGTGTCCACATCGACAGGTTGCCCCGTTGCCCCACCGGAATATCGGTCTTGAACGTAAAGTCCTGGTATTTGGGAACACCTGCTATCTGAAAACCTACATTTTGCAACAAAGCAAAGACCGAATACCGGTAATTAACGAGATACGACGCCCGCCGACCCTGGCTATTTGCCTTCTGGCTCAATGGCCCTTCGGCTCCCACCTCCACACCGTTGAAACCTACCTGAGTCAAAAACTCATGTTTTTCATCGTTGCCCCGGCGCAACTTCACGTCGAATACCGACCCAACCGCATTGGCGTATTCGCCCGGAAATGCGCCCGTCAGAAAGTCTGATTTGGCCAGCAGGTTGTTGTTGAGCATCGACACCGGTCCGCCCGATGTGCCAAGCGCGCCAAAGTGGTTCGGATTCGGAATGTTAACCCCGTCGAGCCGCCACAGCAGGGAGGCCGGTGAGTTGCCCCGCACCACAATATCGTTGCGCGAATCGTTGGAACCGCTTACACCCGCAAAGTTGGCCGCCATCCGCGAGGGGTCACCAAAGCTGCCGGCGTAGCGGGCTGTTTCGGCCGCATTGAACGGCCGCCCCGACACGGTCACGTTTTCGTTGTTGGTCACCAGCCGGTCTTCGGAGCGGTTATAGGCCACCTTTACTTCGCTGAGGTTGGTGACGCTCTCGGTGAGTGGTAAATCCAGTACCACTTCTTTACCAGCGTTGAGAACCACCTCGTTAAGCAGTAGATCTTCGTAGCCCACCGAGGTGATTTTCACCCGAATACGCCCAATAGGTACGTTGGTTAACCGGAAGCGGCCGTCGGTATCGGTTACCGTTCCAAGGAATGGGCGGCTATCCGGAATACTGATGGTAGCTCCAAAGAGTGGCGTTTTTGAAGCGGCATCGTAG
>JAJAZB010000433.1 GCA_026785975.1 Cytophagaceae bacterium
CGTCAGAACTGTTCCTCAGCGGCTGTTCCTCAGCGGCTGTTCCTCAGCGGCTGTTCCTCAGCGGCTGTTCCTCAGCGGCTCAAATACAGGTTTCGCTCCCCGTAAATTTGCTGAAAATAGTCGTCGGTCAAATCGTCGATGAAGTAAATTGCCTCACCGGTCGACTTCATTTCGGGGCCGAGTTCTTTGTTGACACCCTGGAATTTGTTGAACGAAAACACCGGCACTTTGATCGCATAGCCATTTTTCACCGGTTTGAAATCAAAATCCTTCACCTTTTTATCGCCCAGCATCACCTTCGTCGCGTAGTTGACGTAGGGTTCCTGGTAGGCTTTGCAAATAAACGGCACCGTGCGCGAAGCCCGGGGATTGGCCTCGATGACGTACACGATTTCGTTTTTTATCGCAAACTGAATATTAATTAGCCCCACCGTGCGCAGTGCAACCGCGATGGTGCGCGTGTGCTGCTCGATTTGTTGGAGTACGTGGTCGCTTAAATCGAAGGTGGGCAGCACGGCGTAAGAATCGCCGGAGTGAATGCCCGCCGGTTCAATGTGCTCCATAATCCCGATGATGTACACGTCCTCGCCGTCGCAAATGGCGTCGGCTTCGGCCTCGATGGCATTTTCGAGAAAGTGGTCGAGCAGAATTTTATTTCCCGGAATGTCGCGCAAAATGTCCACGACGTGCTCTTCCAGTTCGTGTTCGTTAATGACGATTTTCATGCTTTGCCCACCCAGCACGTAGCTCGGGCGAACCAGCAACGGATACCCCAATCCCCGGCCTACTTCCACGGCGTGGTCGGCACTTTCGACGGTATCGAAGTCGGGGTAAGGGATGTTGTAGTCGCGCAGCAAACTCGAAAAACTCCCCCGGTCTTCGGCCAAGTCGAGGGCTTCGTAGCTGGTACCCAGAATTTTGATGCCGTACTTCGAGAGTTTCTCGGCCAGTTTTAGCGCCGTTTGCCCGCCCAACTGGACAATGACACCCTCCGGTTTTTCGTGCAAAATAATGTCGTACACGTGCTCCCAGAACACCGGTTCGAAGTACAATTTGTCGGCAATGTCGGGGTCAGTCGAAACGGTTTCGGGGTTGGAGTTAATCATAATCGTCTCATAACCAGCTTCCTTTGCCGCCAGAACACCGTGTACGCAGGAATAGTCAAACTCGATTCCCTGCCCGATGCGGTTGGGGCCAGAGCCTAAAACGACGACTTTTTTGCGGTCACTGCGGATGGATTCGTTGGCCGAAAAAGCCTCACCCAAGCCCTCTCCGGTGGAGAGGGCTTTCTGCTCCCCTTCTCCACCGGAGAAGGGGCTGGGGGATGAGGCTCTACTAAACGTTGAATAATAGTACGGCGTTTTGGCCTCAAATTCTGCGGCGCAGGTATCCACCAGCTTGTACACCCGCTGAATGCCCATTTCGATACGCTTGTCGTACACTTCGCTCTCCTTGCAACGCAGCATATAGGCAATCTGCCGGTCGGCGAAGCCTTTCACTTTCGCCTCCTCCATCAACTCCCTCGGAATGCTGTCGAGCGTGTAGAGGGCGATGTTGTTTTCGACGTGAACCAAATTCTCAACCTGGTTCAGAAACCACTTGTCAATCTTGGTGAGTTGCTGAATGGTGCGGAAGGAAACGCCCATTTTAAAGGCATCATAAATGTGGAACAGACGGTTCCAACTCGGATTGGCGAGTGATTTCAGGATCGCATCCTGGTCGGTCAAACCCTTGCCATCGGCACCCATGCCGTTGCGCTTGATTTCGAGCGATTGACACGCTTTCTGAAGTGCTTCCTGAAAATTGCGCCCAATGCCCATCGCCTCACCGACCGACTTCATCTGGAGGCCCAGCCGCCGGTCGGCCCCTTTAAACTTGTCGAAATTCCAGCGGGGTACCTTCACGATCACGTAGTCGATGGCGGGTTCAAAAAACGCCGACGTGCTGCCCGTGATGGGGTTTGTTAACTCATCGAGGTTGTAGCCAATGGCCATTTTTGCCGCGATTTTCGCAATTGGGTAGCCGGTAGCCTTCGAGGCCAGCGCGGACGAACGCGAAACGCGCGGGTTGATTTCGATGGCGATGATGAAGTCATTTTCGGGATTGACGGCAAATTGCACGTTGCAGCCGCCCGCAAACTGGCCAATGCCCGCCATCATTTTTATCGTCAAATCCCGCATTTGCTGGTACAGCGTGTCGGGTAGGGTCATGGCGGGGGCGACGGTGATGCTATCGCCGGTGTGAATGCCCATCGGGTCGAAGTTTTCGATGGAGCAGATGATGATAAAATTACCGGCCCCGTCGCGGAGCAATTCCAACTCGTATTCTTTCCAACCGGTGATGCTTTGCTCCACCAAAACTTCGTGGGTGGGCGAGGCGTGCAGGCCCCGGTTGAGCATCTCGTCAAATTCTTTGGGGTCATGGACGAAAGCGCCCCCGGTACCGCCGAGCGTAAACGAAGGCCGGATCACGAGGGGAAAACCGATGTCCTGGGCGATTTCCTTGCCTTCCAGAAACGAGCGGGCCGTGCGGCCTTTGCAGACATTCACGTTGAGTTCGATCATTTTCAACCGGAACTTTTCGCGGTCTTCGGTCGTCTCAATGGCTTTGATATCTACGCCGATAATCTGCACGCCGTATTTTTTCCAGATACCCGCCTTCTCACAATCAATCGCCAGATTAAGCGCGGTCTGGCCACCCATGGTGGGCAAAACCGCGTCAATCTGGCGGCCCGCCGCCCGGTGTTTCTCAAGGATTTCGACGATGTATTTTTTCTCCAGAGGTTTCAAATACACGTGATCGGCGGTGACGGGATCGGTCATGATCGTCGCCGGATTGGAATTAATCAGCACCACCTCGATGCCCTCTTCCCGCAGGGAGCGGGCGGCTTGGGAACCGGCATAATCGAATTCGCAGGCCTGACCGATGATAATCGGACCGGAGCCGATGATGAGAACAGATTTAATCGCAGGATTTTTGGGCATGGGAGGAAGCAGTCGCTACGGCGAACCGTGGGGAAAATCACGCAAAATTAGGGGAAGTGCAGAAAGGACAAAGGCAAGAGGCAAAGTTTTCCCGATAAATTCATCGACATGACGCGATTAAAACAGAGAAGCCGGTGCAAGGCTTTCGATGGCTTAGGAGATACTTATTCCTTTTCGGGTGAAAGATACATATTTCTAAAAGCCTTAAGATCAGCACCTTGCTCCGTAGCGTAGGGACTGCGCGTCGGAGCAAGAGTATCACCCGAAAGGGAATAAGATGAGCTTAAGCAGGAGCGAGTATTTTTTCAGGAACGGGAAACTGTGGGGCAGATATCGTGGATTGCAGCGTCGAATCTTCCTGTCATCCTTTGGACGTAGAGTAACCGATACGGCTTATTTTCCGGGAAATGACTCCCGGCCAAGCGGTCCAGAAACCAAAGTACAAGCGGAATTACGACGATCAGGACGCGGTTTAAGCGGCTTCGTTGGGTGAGTTACGGGGCAAGTGTACAACCCATTTTAAATGGATCTCTTCCAACGGTTCAAACTCTATAAAATTAATTAAGAGACTGA
>JAJAZB010000434.1 GCA_026785975.1 Cytophagaceae bacterium
CCCCGGGCGGGGGGGGGTGTGCCCCTGCGTGTATAAAAAAAAAAACCCGTTTTTTCCCCCCCCGGCCGGCCCCCGCCGGGGGGCCCCCCCCCCCCCCCCGCGGGGGGCCGCCGCGACGGGCCAGGACCGAGTTTCATCATCCCCCGTCTGGCGCAAGTTTAGCGAAGCGCAACTTGTGCCGGTTGAGTCGGCGGCTCAAAATCAGCGATAGGTAGATCACGGTATCGCCATCGACGGTCATCCGGTCGAATTTGGCTAATTCGGT
Organism: Cytophagaceae bacterium; assembly: GCA_026785975.1. GTDB lineage: Bacteria > Bacteroidota > Bacteroidia > Cytophagales > Spirosomataceae > JAJAZB01. The sequence goes on from JAJAZB010000434.1 coordinate 266, forward strand.
GGTGCTGACCGTTCGGTTATAAAACCAGCTGCCAAATTTGCAATACCGCGCCCGTTCGCGTCCATTGTTGCGGTAGTTTTCTATGGCTTCGCGCTGAACCTGTTTTTTTTACTTCAAGAAGTCGGCGGATAATGTCCATGCCGCGTAGAGGTTCGGTTGGCGTTTCCATGAGGGCTATTTATTTTGGTACAAAATTCTTCAAATGCCGGACGTCGTTGCCTGCTGGCAATTCGCTTCTCAAAACGTCCTGGCTTCCACATCAGGTTTGAGTCGCCTCCGGTTCCGCAGCCATAATGTGGTCATTCTTCAACCCATCCTTCCCGCCCGTTCCTGCAACAACCGAACGTACTCCTCCCGCATCGGCTCACTCAGAAAACTGCGTTCCACCCACCCGACCGCTTCGGGTAGGCGGTTTCGGAAGCGGTCGAATACGTTGCTGCGTTGCCTGGGCGTCAGACCGAGGTAGTCGGCGAAGGCGAGCCAATCGTCAGAGTTCAGGTGGTTTTTTTTGCCGTTGAGCGTTAGGGCCAGTTCTTCAGAGTCGGTTGGGAGCAAGAGCCGGGTGGCCAGCAAGTCGTAGGCGGGGGTGAGGGCAATGGACTCGTCCACGCGCCAGAGCGAGAAATTTTTCAGGTGCATATCGGCATTGCCGGTCAGGAAGCAAAACACGGTTAGCTCGTAAAGCGTCACGAGGTCAAGCGCGGCCTGGGTGCTGTGTCGGCGAATGAGTCGGGCCACGAGTTCCATCGAACCTTTGTACTTGTCGGCCGTGAGGCGCTCGGCCAACTGACAAAAATCTTCCATCGCTCGCTTTTGCCCGGCACCGGGCCGGTCGATGCGCCGGGTCAGGTAAGCCAGTTCGCTGGTTTGAAGGCGGATCAGGGTGTGGGGCACCGTGGCGAGGCCAAATACCGCCGCCAGGTGCATCGTCAGGCTCTCCATTTCCGGTATTTCGGGGTAGAGGGCGTAGGGAGGTTTCAAAATATACTGGCCCCACAGCCCCACCAGCGTCAGGCGCGAAGAGGATCGAGACTCGAAATCGAGCGAGAGTTTGGGTTGAACGCCCGTTACCGACACGCTTTGCCGCACAATCTGCTCGGCCAGTTGGTGCATCGTATCGAGCGAGTAAGGTAAGGTGGGCGGCTGCGACCGACCGAAAAAGGCCCGGCTGCAAGCCGGGTGGAAATCGGCAAGCTCGCCGGGGAGGGGTTCGTAACAGGCCAGGCAGCGGTTCATCGGTCGGGGAGAATACTCACGGCCCCAATGCAGTCGCGGCCACACGCCAGCAACAGGCCGTAGCGGTCGGTGGAACGGAGTTTCCAGTTTTGTTCGGCGATGTCGAGCAGCCATCCTTCGGGAATCAGGCCGTCGAAAAACGGAAAAAGCACGGTGCTGCGGTACGGCGATGCCATCAGGGGGAGCGTCAGACTCACGGGCTGAGCGTCCGGGCGGTTGAAGTAGTCGGCTTCATACCGAAATTCGTAGCCTTCGTCGGTTTCGGTGAGTCGCCCAACCAACTTATCGTACAGCAGCACGGTCGCGTTACGGCTCATGAGTAGTTGAAGGAGTAAAGGGCACCGGCCCGGCTTCGTGGTTGAATAGCTTGAGTACCTGATTGAGTTTATCCAGCCGGAGCGTGGCTTTGCCTTGTTCCAGGTCGCGCACAAACCGCAGGCCAACTCCCGCTTTGTAAGCCAGTTCTTCCTGGGTTAACCCCGTCTGTTTGCGCCGGTCTTTGATGAATTGACTGAGAACTGTGGACATCATTAGCGCCGTTCGGGTATAATTTAGGCCAAAAATAACAAAAATACCCCTGATCAGGTATAGATTAGGGTGAAAAGACTGGAGCAGGTTTAAAAACAGTTCGGCCTCAGTAAGCAACCAACGTTTGGCAGCCCCCATTGGCATCGGCCATTCGGAAAAAAGGCAATTGGACCAGGGTTGTCAACAACGAACAATCCATAGCTTTGTAAAAACACGAACCGGAACCAATCCGTCCTTTCCCTAACCAACCTTCCCATGCCAACCTCTACCAACCGCCGCCCGCTGCTCGTTTTGCTGGTCGGGCTGACGCTCGGCAGCCTTTCCCTGCACGCCCAGCAAACCGGAACGCCGGACCGCGCCGAAACCTACAACCAGAAAATCAGGGAGTACACCACCGACCCGCGCTTCCTGCCCGCCTCGGTGCTCAACCTGCCCGACGACCCGCAGGTGCCTTCCCCGCTCAGGCACTTCGGGCAAATCATCGGGACGCCGGGCGTGCTGCACCGCACGACGGAGATTTACGGCTACTTCCAGAAACTGGCGCAAACCTCCCCCTACCTCACCGTGCAGCCGGTGAGTACGAGCGAAGAAGGGCGGCCCATCAACCTGGTGGTGATTGGCAGCGAACAGGCTCAGAAACGCCTGGAACACTACAAAAGTCAACTGGCGTTGCTTGCCGATCCGCGTAAAATGAACCCGCAGGATTTGGAGAAAATCCTGGGTGATACCAAACTGGTGTACTACCTCAACGGGGGCCTGCACTCGCCCGAAATGGGTTCGCCGGAAATGCTGATGGAACTGGCCTACCGGCTGATTACCAGCCCGACGCCCGACGTGAAAACCATCCGCGACAACATTATCGTCCTCATCAACCCCATCTCCGAACCCGACGGCTGGGACCGGCAGGTGGATTGGTACTACCGCTACTCGAAGGTCCGGAAAGAGTTCGACGACGGTTTCCCCAAATCGCCGCCGTACTGGGGCAAGTACACTTACCACGACAACAACCGCGACGGTTTGCAGAACTCGCAGGCGCTGACCAAAGCCATTTACAAAATCTACTACGAGTGGCACCCCACCGTCAACCTCGACTTGCACGAGTCGGTGCCGCTGCTCTACATCTCGACCGGCACCGGGCCGTACAACGAAACCATCGACCCGATCACCATCGGCGAATGGCAAACGATGGCCAACCACGACATCACCGCGCTGGCCGCCCAGGGCCTGCCTGGCGTGTTTACCTGGGCGTTTTACGACGGCTGGTACCCCGGTTACGCGCTCTGGATTGCCAACAATCACAACTCGGCGGGGCGTTTTTACGAAACCTTCGGCAACGCCGGGGCCAACACGTATTTGCGCGATTTGGCGGAGCAGAAGTACGCGGGCGACCCGGCCACGAGCAAGGAGTGGTACCGGCCCGACCCGCCCACCGAAAAAGTGTATTGGTCGTACCGCAACAACATCAATTATATGCAGGCCGGGGTGTTGGCCTCGCTGTCGTACGGGGCCACTAACAGCCGGATGTTGCTGACCAATTTTTACCAAAAAGGGCTGAACAACCTCCGCAAGGGCGCGGAAGAAACGCCCCGCGCCTTTGTGATTCCCAAAACCCAGCGCGACCCGGCGATGGCGGCATACCTGGTCAACCAACTCCGGGGGCAGGCCATCGAGGTACACCGGGCCGAATCGGGCAAGAATGCGGGCGATTACGTGGTGCTGCTCAACCAGCCCTACCGTAACCTGGCGGTGTCATTGCTGACCAAACAGAACTACCCGAAAGAAGCCAAATTTCCGCCTTACGACGACATCGCCTGGACGCTGGGCTACCTCTACGGCGTGGACGTGAAAGCCGAAGACAGCGTGAAATACGCCCTGACCGACCTGAAACTGCTCGCCGCCGACGCAACCTACGCCGGTAACGTCAGCGGCGAGGGCACGAACTACGTGTTAAACTACAAAGGCCAGAACACCCTGCTGCCCGCCCTGCTTTGGGCGAAGGCGCAGAACAAACAGGCCAAAGCCGTGGTGCTGGACGAAAAAGCAACCCTCGCGGGCGGGAAGGACACGCTGGCCGCCGGGGCGGTGATGTTCAAGGGCCTGACCACCGAGCAATCCAAAAAACTGGCTTCCCAGTTTGGGCTGGACTTGCAGGCGACGACGGCCAATCCGGGCGGGAAGCAGCACGAAGTAGCCCTGCCCCGCGTGGCGATTTACCACAGTTGGTACTACACCCAGGACGAGGGTTGGGCGCGGTACACGTTTGAGCAACGGGGGATTCCGTACACCTCCATCAACAAAGACCACCTGAAAGCGGGGGACTTGCGCAAGAAATTCGACGTGATTCTCATTCCCCGCCTGCGGGGTTCGGTGACCAATTTCATTCACGAAATCGACACCCGCTTCGGGCCGATGCCCTACACCAAAACCGCCGAATTCCCGTCGCACGGCTTTCCTGACGCCACCAACGACGTTACCGGCGGGCCGGGTTTCGAAGGAATCGAGCAGTTGAAAAAGTTTGTGGAAACCGGGGGCGTGCTGGTCACACTCGACAACTCCTCCTTGCTGGTGGCCCAGGCGGGCATCACCCGCGACCTCGACGAAGTCAGCGCCCCGACCTTGTTCCACCCCGGTTCGGTGGTGATGGCGAAACTCCGCCAGACTGACAACCCCATCGGGTACGGTTTCCCCGAAACCTTCCCGATTTTTCGCGGAATCGCGCCCCTGCTGCAAACGAAAAAGGCCAACCGTCACCAGATGGTGCTCCAGTACGGCAGCAAGCCGCTCAAGGACGAGGAAGAATACAAGGGCCTGATTCTGGGAATGCCCGGCAAAAAGCCCGCGCCCGAAGCGAAGACCACTCCGAAAAAAGAAGAACCTTACGTGCTTTCGGGGATGGTGCGGAATGAAAACCTGATTGTTGGGCACGGCGGCATTTTCAACGTACCCGTCGGGGCGGGGCGGGTGATTGCCTTTACCTTCGACCCGCTGCACCGCTACCTCAACCACCACGACGCGCCTTTGCTCTGGAACGTGTTGATTAATTGGAATCACCTCGGAACGCCGGTCAATCTACCCGCCCCGACGGAAGTTGGGGCGAAGGCAACGGTGAAACCGAGTGGGGGAAAGTGAGAACAGGCGGGGGAACTGCGACCGATGTTCAGCTTTCTTCCCGCAACCGTTCAATCCGCTGGCGGGCATCCTTTCCCCGTCCGGCGCAATTACAACATCGTGACCATTCCGCTGGCGGCGGGGGCGCTGTACCCCAATTTCGTATTCAGTCCGGCACTGGGGGCCGTGCTGATGAGCGCGAGTACGGTGGTTGTGGCGCTGAACGCGCAGTTGCTGAAACGGAGTTTAAATCGGGACACGATCAGCGGGTGAACTAAAAATTAGTGGCAGACCCGGCTTGATTCTTAAAAATGGCGTTGAGACACTGCTCAAATTCGGGAATCGAAACAAAAATATCCTCCTCCACACCCTTCGATAAATCGCCTGGGCGAACTGACCCGTAGCAATACGCGGAGTAGCGGAGTTTCAGAATTTGCGCCAAATAATGAAAATGGTCAGGTACGTAGCTGGCCGAAAATAATTCGAAAAGATGCGTTCCCGGTTGGCACCAAATAATGTTTGTGAAAGAAGCCCCGTGCGGACCAATAATAAAGGCAGCATTGCGGTATATTTCGTATTGCTCCGCCACGGATCGGGGAACGTCTTCGATCACTTCAAACCCGTATCTTTTCACCAGCGCAATAACTTCGTTTTCATTCAGCACCCGCCTTCGCCCGGCACGACTGACGTAGATTCGTTTTTGGTGCGTGGAACGGATTAGAAACGTTGATTCTACAATCTTTTTCATGGACAGAATATCGGCGATATTCGGATAAAACCAGTGACCACTATTACCGAGAACGCACGTGTCGAAGGTAATTTTACAGAGGCGACTGTCGTAAACCCGGTTTGGTGAAATACCCAGCAAGTCGAGGTATTCCCGTTCGTAAGTTGTGTTGAAAAGAGGGTAAGCAACCAAAGCCTCCCGGAAAGCCTGCTCCGATAAAGCGTTCTTCATTCGACATAGTTTGGCAAATACATTGATGATGAAATCGTAATAACCGCCAAACATAATTCCATCCAAATATTGCGTCCAGGGGGCAATCAGCACCGAAGTAGCTACCGGCGTTCGCGTATTAAACGTGAGCAATCCCTGCAAAACACCGCGATGGTTGAAGTCCGTACAAAGTACTTTCCCCCGGGTTAGCACACTCCCGTAAGGCAACAGGCTTGCCTTCTTCTGCTCGGACTTATAAACCCATACGGTACTGTTTTCTGTTGTCGACTGTACTGCTTTAAAGTAGATTTTATGTTTATTAATTAAATCGCTTACCTCCGGCAAATTCACTGGATGCGCCTCGTAGGATACTACTTTGAATGCATTCAGAAAAGCGGTGGTTTGCGCCCTGCTAAATAATTCAAAATTGAATAAACGAAATAAAATTCTGACTGATTTTCTTAATAAATTTTTTATCATGTCTTCTTTTTCTGAGCGTTTCAACTAAAAAACCTGTTTAAAATTCTGTAAACAAACTTTTTTATCATCCTAGGACTATCGCTCAATGCGCGCGGAGCCTCACCCCCGGCCCCTCTCCGGTGGAGAGGGGTGCAAATACAGGTTCCTAAGTCACC
>JAJAZB010000435.1 GCA_026785975.1 Cytophagaceae bacterium
GTTTCAAACGACCCCGCCGAACCAATCAACTCCGTCGCCGCGTACTGGTGAATCGCGTTGGTCAGGGGCAGGAGTTGTTCGTCGAGGTACTCGTACAACCGCCCCACCTGACCGGGGGCAATAGGGTCAAAGCCCATGAATCGATCCATGAGCCGCTGCCCCCCGATTTCAAAACTTCGTTTCCAGAAAATCCGCGCCTGATTACACAGAATGAATTCGACGCTGCCGCCGCCAATGTCCATAATCAGCGAAACAGCGTTGTTCAGCGGCGTACCGAGTCGCACGCCTTCGTAAATCAGCCCGGCTTCCTCCGCGCCGTCGATAATCTCGACCCGAAAATCCGTCGCCTCGCGGACTCGTTGCACAAACTCCGCCTGATTTCGGGCGTTGCGCACGGCGCTGGTGGCCGTGGGGCGCACGTGTTCGGGCGCGACGCCGTGCGCATCAGTGAGGGTACGAAAATGTTTCAGCACGGTAAGCGCCCGCTCGATGGCTTCTTCGGCGATGCGCCCATCCGAAATGCCGCCTTTCCCGATTTTAGCCGCGCGACTTTCTTCGTGTAAAGTCTTAAAACCTCCGTCGGCGGGTTCAGCGATGAGCAATTGGAAGGTATTGGTTCCTAAATCGATAATGGCGTAGGGCATACGAAAGAAAAGCCGCTCATTTGTTTGGAGAGTTCGCAAAAGTACGGCCCCTCGTCTTGATTTTTTGAAAGCTCGCCGTATATTTGCAGTCCGTTTCGACAAATCAAATAAAGCCAGGATATGCTCATCGTTAATGTTAAAGAAAACGAACCCATTGACAAAGCCCTCAAGCGGTTCAAAAAGAAATTTGAAAAAACCGGCGTTCTGAAAGAACTCCGTTCGCGCTCGGCCTTTCAAAAGCCCTCGGTTGCTCGTCGCCACCAGGTTATCCGCGCCACCTACAAGCAGAAAATGTACGGCAACGCCGACCAATAGATATTGATTGGGTGTTTTGAAAAGGCTTAATTGGGCACTTTCAAAAGCATTCATTCGCATATTTTCAAAAGAAGAAACCATCTTAGCGCTCTAATCCCGCGCCGAGATGGTTTCTTCTTTTTTACAGCACATCAAGTACGAAAAACGGTGCAGCCACCATACCCTGACGGCTTACCGCAGCGATCTGGAGCAATTTGCCGGGTACCTTACCCAACAGTACGAATTGGACGCGCCACAATCGGCCGATTTTCAAATCATCCGTTCCTGGGTGGCTCACTTGTCCGAATCTGGCCTCGACAATCGCTCGATCAATCGTAAAATTGCCACGCTGCGGGCGTTCTACGGATTTTTACTGCGAAAAAAATACCTCAGCGCCGACCCCATGCTCAAAATCCGGGCGCTGAAAACCGACCGAACTTTGCCCACGTTTGTAAAGGAACAGGAAATGGCTACCCTGCTCGACGACGTGGAATTTCCGGAGGGTTTCGCCGGGGTACGCGATAAATTGGTTCTTGAACTCCTCTATGGCACGGGCATTCGCCTTTCGGAACTTACTGGTCTGAAAGACAGCGACTTGAACGAGTACGAGCGAACGCTCACCGTGCTGGGCAAGCGCAACAAACACCGCGTCGTGCCGCTCAATTCGATGCTTTTCAACCTGATTCGTGATTACCAAAACCTCAGAAAAAGTACGTTTGGCGGTCAGGCGGAGGCCGCACTCATCGTGGCCGATTCGGGCGTGGCCGCCTACCCGGTGCTGATTCAACGCATTGTCAAAAAGTACCTCACGTTGGTGACGAGTCTCGAGAAACGCAGTCCGCACGTGTTGCGTCACAGTTTCGCCACGCACTTACTCAACCGGGGTGCCGACCTCAACGCGATCAAAGATTTGCTGGGCCACAGTTCGCTGGCCGCCACGCAGATTTACACCCACAATTCCATCGAAAAACTCAAAAAAGCCTACGACCAGGCACATCCGAAAGCATAGAAAGTTGAAAATTGAGAATTGAGAATTGAAAGTTCTTAATGCCAAACTTTCAATTCTCAACTCTCAATTTTCAACTTTTCACGCTATTTATCGTCGGTGACGAGCAACGAACCGGCCAAACTGAACCCTCTAAAACAGCTTGCTCGCAGCCACCCATTTTGAACATAATCTGGAGATGCTTGACTAAAAATAAGATTTTTTACCTATTTACTCTATTAAATTTGTAGATTAAATAGATTAAGCATTACGTTTGCGAGCAGAATCCACCAGAACAGTGAGGTGGCTGTCCTTATCAATCCCTTTCATTTCCATGAAAACACGTTTTCTACTGTTGCCCAGCCTTTTTCTTTCGTTGGGTGCCGTTGCCCAGGATTTGTTTCTGGTGAGTGGCCGCATCGTTGACAACGATACCAAAGTGCCGTTGCCGGGTGCATCCATTCTGATAAAAAACAGCGTATCCGGCACCATCACCCGACCCGATGGGAGCTTTGAATTGAAGACGTCCAAAAAACCGCCTTTCATTCTCACGATCTCCTCAATCGGTTTCAAAACGGAGGAAGTTGAGGTATCCTCGGAAACCAAGACGCTTTCGCTGGCGCTGCAAACCCAGAGTGTCATCGCCGACGAGGTAGTCGTGACGGCCTCGCGGGTGGAGGAAAGCATCCTGAAATCGCCGGTAGCCATCGAGAAACTCGACGTGCGGGCCATTAAAGCCAGTCCGGCGCCAAGTTTTTATGACGCCCTCGAAAACGTGAAGGGGGTGCAAATGACCACCTCCAGCTTGACCTTCAAAGTGCCCAACACCCGGGGCTTCAACATTCCCAACAACTTCCGGTTTATGCAACTCGTCGACGGCGTCGATATGCAGGCGGCTACGCTGGGCGTTCCGCTGGGCAACGCCATTGGCCCCACCGAACTGGACATTGAAAGCGTGGAAATCACACCCGGCGCGGCGTCGGCCCTGTACGGCATGAACGCCATCAACGGGATGGCCAACCTGCAAACCAAGAGTCCGTTTCGGTATCAGGGCTTGAGTGTTTACCAAAAAATCGGGGTGAATCACGTGGATGGTCTGGACCGTGACCCTTCGGCGCTGACCGAAACGGCGATTCGTTTTGCTAAAGCATTTAACAACCGATTCGCGTTCAAAGTCAATCTGAGCTACTTGCGGGGAACCGACTGGCTGTCCAATACGCAAACTGACCAGAATCCACAAAATCTTCCGGGGGCCAATCCCCGTTTCCCAGAGTTGGCGGGCGTGAATAATCCCGCCGCTGATTTATGGAATCGCTACGGCGACGATCGCAGTTCACGTTCGGCCATTGCGGTCCAGTACAAAGGCAGAACGGAGACGTTCAACGTGAGCCGCACGGGGTATTACGAAAAAGACCTGGTCAGCCCAACGGTGCGCAACCTAAAAGTCGACGGGAGCCTGCACTACAAACTCAACGAGGGCCTTGAACTCAGCTACGGCTACCGCTACGGGTTGATGGACGGGATTTTTCAACGCGGCAACAAGATTCAGTTGAAAGACGTGACCGTCCAGAATCACAAGGTGGAATTGCGCGGGGCAAACCTGCTGGTGCGGGGCTACGTGCTGATTGAAAACACGGGTAAATCGTACAACCTGAATCCGTTGTCGTACAACCTCGACCTGACCAATGCCTCCAACGCCGTTTGGGTGGGGCGTTTTCAGAAGGAGTTGCAAACCCAAGTCAACGACGGTACGGATTTAGGGCAAGCCTTCCAGTTAGCCCGCGTGGTGGCCGACCAGGGCCGGGTGGTGCCGGGTACTGCCGCGTTTGAAACGCTGAAAAATACCATCACCAACATCAACACCTGGGATCACGCCAGCGTCGTCACGGGCGCATCCGCTACGGGTGGAGCCGCCCTTTGGCAACGTAGCAATACCTACCACACTGATTTTCAGTGGAATATAAGTGAATTTACGAAATTTGCCACTGTGCTCGTCGGGGCCGATTACCGGCTGTACGAGGTCATTCCCGACGGGAACAACTTCGTCGATTTCTCGAAACCCCTGGCCGAACGCACCACGCCGGGCGGCAAGAACGTGTATTACCAGAAATACGGGGCGTTTGTTTCGGCCACGAAGACGGTATTCAACAAGCTAAAAATCTCGACTTCACTCCGGGTGGACAACAACCCCGAGTTTTCGCCGAAAGTCAATCCCCGGCTTGCGTTGGTGTACACGGCGGCCGAGAAGCATAACTTTCGGCTTTCGTACCAGAATGGCTTCCGGTTTCCAGCCCTTTTTGAAGCGCTTTCTTTCGTCAACAACACGAACGTTCGTCGGGTGGGTGGTTTGGCCCGCGTCAACGAAGGGCTTGGTTACCTGGAGAATTCCTACACGCTCGCGTCCATCGACAACTTCACGGCCGCCGTCAACGCCGACGTGGCCGTCGGCTTGACCCGCAACAACGCCGCCCTCAAAAACCGCGACAAACTCGCCATCACGAGCCTGAACCCGACGACGCCCGAGCAAATCAACTCGTTTGAGGCTGGTTACAAAAGTGTGCTGTTCAATAACAAACTCTCGATCGACGGTGAAGTGTATTCCAACCGCTACCAGGGATTCCTCGGGCAAGTCGAAGTAGCCGTACCCGCAACGGACAAGGTGGGGACCGACGCCTCGGTGCTCGATATGCTCACGCGGTCGAAGCAAACGCGGTACCGGGTGTACACCAACGCCAAGAATACCTACAACAGTTACGGGGCCACGCTCGGGATGACGTACAACTTCTACAAAAAATTCACGTTTTCGGGGAATTTCAACTTTAACGACATTACCAAAAATCCAACGCCCGACGTGTTTGTAACGGGCTTCAACACGCCGAAATACGCCACGAACCTGAGTGTCGGCAACCGGGATGTGTTTAAAAATGCAGGGTTCAATGTGGTTTGGCGCTGGCAGGACAGTTTTCTCTGGGAAAGTCCCCTCGCCGACGGAAAGGTACCGGCCTACCACACAATTGACGCGCAGGTCAACTACCGCCTGCCCCAGTTGAAAACCACGGTGAAACTGGGTGGCACCAACCTGTTCAACAATCGGTACATTCAGTACGCCGCCGGGCCAACCCTCGGTGGGCTGTATTACCTGGCGGTAACCATTGACGGAATTGGTCTCTAAGCAAATCCAGCTGATGAACAAAGGATTACGACTTTTAGCAATGATTCTGATTGGGTCAGGCGCTGTCCTGGCCCAAACGGTTAAACAAATCCACGTGGAGGAGCAAACGTGGTTGGCTTATTTCAACCAAACCCGGTTGTCGAACCGATGGGGAATCTGGGTCGACGGGCATTTCCGGGCCACTGACCGTTTCGTGCGGGAACCCTCCAAATTACTCTTCCGGACGGGCCTGATGTATTACGTGACCGATGACCTCAAACTGACCAATGGCTACACGTTTGTCAACCATTTTCCGGAGCCGGGCCACGCCAACGTTTCCCAACCCGAACACCGGATCTGGCAACAAATCCAGTTGCACACCAAATACGGCAAAGTCCGGACGATGCAGTGGCTACGACTGGAGGAGCGGTTTCGCCACCGCATCAAAAATGACGATGAGTTGGGCGAGGGATATGCTTTTGACACCCGCCTGCGCTACAATTACCTATTGAATATTCCTCTGAGTAAAAAGGGCATTGTGCCCCACGCCTTCTCAGTGGTTTTGAACGATGAGATTTTCATTAACCTCGGCCCCCGGATTGTTTACAACAAGTTTGACCAGAATCGCCTCTTCGTCGGATTAGGTTACCAACTTTCCGCCCGTAGCAACCTGCAATTCGGGTACATGAATATCTTTCAACAATTGGCGGCGGGCAACGCTTACCGCAACATACACGCCATTCGATTTTTTCTGTTCCAGAATCTTGATTTGAGAAACGCAAACGACCAACCAAAATAAACGTATGGCGACGATCCACTGCCCGACCGATCAGATATCGGTCAACGAAATTCAAGTTCGGCTCACCGCCGGATGGGTCTTGCTAACCACCCTGGCGTATTTGTTTACGGGCTGGGTCGGCTTTCCCTTGTTGCTTCTGCTCGATTTCAGTTTGCGCGCTTTCAATCAAGGCGCGTACAGCCCGTTTTTCCGATTGAGCGGCTGGGTCGTCGGGCGATTTTCGCTGGGCTACGTGGCTACCGATCGCGCCCCCAAGCGATTTGCTGCCTACATCGGGCTGGTTTTTGCTGCTTCGTTGGTCGTGCTTACGCTGACGCAACAGTGGCTGGTGGTCTGGCCGCTTGGTGCCGTGTTGGTTGTCTTTGCTTTCCTCGAATCCGTCCTGGGATTCTGCGCCGGGTGCTACGTGTATACTTTTTTGACTCGCTGGTCTTTGGTCAAGCGCATTTTATAAATTATTCCCTTTCGGGTGATACTCTTGCTCCGTAGCGTAGGGTTTAAATGTATTGGTTCACGAGGTTGTACCCGAAACTTTGCCAAAGTTTTAGAACCGGGGCGCGTAGCCTTTGGCAAAGTTGGCGCAATCTAATTCAGTGTATAACCTTGTGACCCAATACACGTACCCTGGGGCAGCGCGTCGTTCAATTGACCGCCGCCAAAC